>NZ_JBIIPN010000019.1:0-29290 GCF_044342615.1 Daejeonella sp.
CAATGAAATTATTCACTGGATTTGTGTTCCAGCTATAGTTTTTAGTTTATTCGGACTAATTTGGGCGATTCCATTTCCACATATAGAAATCCTTGGAAAGTATAATGGTTATGTAAATTGGGCATCGTTTTTAATTGCTTTTTCCATTTACTACTACTATAAGTTATCTCCTGTTTTGTCTTATTTTATGCTTTTATTAATCATGTTTTTCTCGGCGGGAATCGTTACTCTTGAGAAAATGCATAATACAGCAGGATGGCCTCAAATGTGGGAAGTATGCCTAGGGATTTTCGTTTTAGCATGGATTGGTCAATTTATTGGGCATAAAATTGAAGGAAAAAAACCATCCTTCTTTGATGATCTCAAATTTTTATTAATAGGTCCAATTTGGCTTTTACATTTTGTTTTGAAAAAAGCAAAAATTAAATACTGAGTATAAGAGATAAATTCAGGGCAAACATCATAAATAGATCATAGTTAACATTTATTTAACATAGTTTACACTATGTTAACATTTTGGTAATTTACCAATAACACTAATTCAACTCTTAGTTAACATTGTGCCGATACTTTTGTAGAAATTAAAATTTCGACAATTGAAACACAACAGTTTAATCAGAAAAATCGCTTTATACCTATTGTTAATTTTAGGTACACAAGCCTCCTATGCCCAATTAAATGGTAAAATTTCAGGAAAAGTAACCGACTCCAAAACTGGGGAGACTTTAATCGGACTTACCGTAAAAATTACTGGCGCAAATTTAGGTGCCTCAACAGATGTTGAAGGTAGGTTTAATCTCGGGAATCTTACTCCAGGAAAATACAGTTTAACATTTTCTTACTTAGGTTACCAAACCAAGAATGTCACTGATATTGAGGTTCTTTCTGGAAAAACTACTAATGTGGATGTAATAATGGAAGAAGCTTCTTCTCTTGCTCTTCAAGAAGTTGTAATTACAGCCACTGTAAGACAAGAAAGTATCAGTGCTTTGTACGCACAGCAGAAAAATAATATTAGTATTTCTAGTGGTATCACCTCCGAGTTAATCAGAAGAACACCAGACCGCAATACATCCGAAGTGCTAAAGCGCGTTAGTGGTGCAAGTATTCAAGATAATAAATTCGTAATTATTCGTGGTTTAGCCGATAGATATAATTCATCTATTTTGAATAATGCAGTGCTTCCTTCGTCAGAACCTGATCGTAAGGCATTTTCATTTGATATCATTCCAGCCAATTTAATTGATCGTATTGTTGTTAATAAGACAGCTTCTGCTGATCTTCCAGGTGATTTTGCTGGAGGAGTTATTCAAGTTATTACACGTGATGTACCTGAAGAAAACTTCTTAAATATTTCTGTTAGCACCGGTTATAATAGTCAGTCTACTTTTAAAGATTTTACTTCAAACGCAAGAAATAAATATGATTTTTTAGGTTTCGATGATGGAAGTCGCAGTTTGCCAACAGGCTTTCCCGCTTCATTCCAAGCATATAATCCTCTATCCACAGCAGAAAAAGCCAAATTCTCTTCTCAACTTAAAAACGCTTATGGCGAAGTTGTTTCACCTGCTATTCCTTCTCAAAATCACCAAATTACCTGGGGAAACAGAACTGATTTAAAAAAAGGGGGCTCTTTTGGAAGTATTTTATCTGTTTCATACAGAAACTCACAAAACATGGCAATAGCAGAAAGAAAAGATTATGAATTTTCTGGGACACCATTTTATGAGTATGACGAGGATATTTTTAAATTCAGCACAAATTTGGGCTTACTGGCAAATTTTGCCCTGGTTAAAGGTTCAAACAAGTTTGCATTTAAAACTATGTATAATCAGGGTTTTGAAGATAATTATACCTCTCGAACAGGTTTTACAACGGATAATATTCAAGATGTACGTCTAAATGTGTCTGATTTAACTCAAAAAAGTTTATTGAACTCACAATTAGAAGGTGAGCATCAAATCGGTAAAAAACAATTAAAATTAAACTGGAACCTTAACTATTCTCGTGTTGAGCGTGATCAACCAGATCAAAGATCGATGGATTATCGTCGTTCATTGGGTTCAACTGAACCGTTTAGATTAATTGACAGGAATACAAGAAGACTTTTCTCTGATTTGCAAGAAAATACATTTGGTGGTCAGACATCACTTTCAATACCTTTAAATCTTTTTGATCAACAGGCTACTTTAAAGCTTGGTGTTTTAAAGCAGGTTAAAGAACGTGCCTTCAATGCTCGAATTTTCAACTACCTTTTCGTAGGTCCTTCTGTTTTTGAGGAATCATTAAGTAGCTTACCCAAAGACCAAATTTTTGCACCTCAAAACATCGGTGTAAACGGTTATGTATTGACTGATTTTACAAATAATACGGATAACTATAATGCGAATTCTGATTTAAATGCAGGATTCTTAATGATGGATAATAAGCTTGGTGAAAAAGTAAGACTTTCATATGGTGCTAGAATTGAGGCTTTTGCACAAACATTAAATGCAATTGACTTCTCAGGACAGGCTGTTGCCGCCAAACAAGATAATCTTGATATTCTTCCTTCATTAAACCTTACTTATAAATTAAATGAGAAGTCAAATGTACGTTTATCGGGATCACAAACTGTATCAAGACCAGAATTTAGAGAGCTTGCGTTATTCAATTACTATGACTTTATCAGTCAGACTTCTGTAACAGGTAACCCAGCACTTAAACGTGCAAAAATTGTAAATGCAGATTTACGTTATGAGGTTTATCCTTCTGCTGGTGAAACTTTTACTGTTTCTGCATTCTATAAAAACTTTAATGACCCAATTGAACAACGTGTAAATTCAAATTCTACTCCCGTTGTTAGAGGTATAAATTTTTTAAATGCAAATTCTGCAAGATCTATTGGATTTGAGTTGGATATTCGTAAAAAGCTTGACTTCTTAGGAAATGGAGCTTGGTTGTCCAATATGACAGCATTTGCTAATGCTTCCTATATTAAATCTAAAGTGTTAGGCGAAGGTATTGATAGACCTTTGCAAGGACAATCACCTTATCTAATTAATGCTGGTTTCCAGTATTTCTCACCTAAGACTGAACTTACATTTACATCAGTTTATAACCGTGTTGGTCAACGTATTTTCCTTGTTGGATACCAAGGATATGGAGATATTTATGAAAACGCTCGTGATGTGATAGATTTCCAAATCAGTAAAAGAGTTTTGAAATCTCGCGCAGAACTTAAACTTAACGTTGGGGACATATTAAATCAGTCTACTGTATTCTATCAGAATAATGAAGGTAATTCAAAAATGGCTTATGAAGGTGCAGGCTTAGATCGCTTAATCAACTCTTCAAGACTAGGAACTAACGTTTCACTATCCTTTTCATATAATATTGGACTGAACAGAAAAAATTAAAATAAGTATCACATTTAATTTTGACTTAAACTTAAGTTAACATACACCATCTACTTTTATAAAAAATAAAAACAAATTATGAAATCATTCAAATTACAAACATTATTTATGGCTGTGTTAGTCTTACTTGCTTCTTGTAAGAAAGATTCTACTGAAACAACACCAAATGATGGTAGACAAGTTATTAACTTACAAAATGGTGGTATTATCACTGGTGTTTACAAAAACACTATTTTAAACGTACCAGAAGGTAGTTTTACTCTTAAAGGATATGTTTACTTTGAGGATGGCAGTGAAATCAATATCGCTGCTGGCGCAACAATAAAAAGCGATGTTGCTGATAAGGGTGCTTTAATCATTGAAAGAGGTGCTAAAATCAATGCAGTTGGAACATCAACAAAGCCTGTTGTCTTTACTTCTGGTAAAGCAGTTGGTCAGCGTTTGCCTGGAGATTGGGGTGGAATTGTTATCCTTGGTAAAGCTAAAACTAACCGATCAACTGAACCAACTATTGAAGGTGGTGTAGGTAAAAATTTTGGTGGAACAGTTGATACTGATAATTCTGGTACATTAAAATATGTACGTATTGAATTTGCTGGTATCGCTGCTCAACCTAATTCAGAAATTAATGGTCTTACTTTAGGTGGCGTTGGTTCTGGAACAACTATCGAATACGTGCAAGTTGCTTATGGTAATGATGATGCTTTCGAAATCTTTGGTGGTACTGTAAATGCTAAATATTTAGTTGCTTATGCTACTGCAGATGATGACTTTGACTTTGACTTCGGTTACAAAGGCAGAATTCAATATGGTGTTGCATTAAGAGATCCTTCTTTCATTGACGCTGGTGATGCTGGTAATGGAATTGAGTGTGATAACGATGCAACAGGTACAACTGCTACGCCAACTACTCGTCCAGTTTTATCTAACTTTACTTTTGTTGGACCGAATGTTGATAACACAACATCTAAAAATCATAACTTCGCTAATAGATTCAGAAGAGGAACTAATTTTGTTCTAAATAATTCTGTATTAATTGGCTGGATGAAAGGTGGACTTTCACTTGAGTCTGATGCAACTTATGATTCTTTCGTTGCCTCAACTGGTACTTCAGAATTCAAAAACAATTTATTACATGCTAATGCTACTACTTATAGATTTGGTAGTGTAATTACAGGAATTAATGTAGATGCTATTAAAGCAAAAGCTGAAGCTTCTTCTACTACTTTAGTTGCTGCAGTAGATGCTAAACTAACAGATCCATTCAATTTATCTACTCCTAATATGTTGCCTGCTACAGGTTCTCCTGCATTATCAGGTGCTGCATTTGCGGGTGATTTAACAAATAGCTTTTTCTCTGCTACTACTTTCCGTGGTGCATTTGGAACAACTAATTGGATGGCAGGTTGGACTAACTTTAACTTCACTAAGGGTGCTAGTGGTTATTAATAATTAATTATTTGTATTGCCTTTATAAAAATACCCGCTCAGGCGGGTATTTTTTGTTTAATCGTTTTCTGCCGTTTCTTCTTTGAAATGCGGTTTTTTATTCGTATATTATTAGTGATGTTAAAATATAACTGTTGAATAATAGCTAATTCCTTTACTATTTCATATTTATTTTACCGCTTAAGATCTATTAATCTATAAGATTCCCGCCCAACTTCGTCTTTAATTCTTTAGGCATTGAGCCTAAATCTAAAACCATAAATCCATCCAAACAATCCGAAAATTTAGGATCAATATTAAAACTTACAATCTTCGCATTTAAAGAAAGGTACTTTCTTAATAAAACCGGAAATCTCATATTACTTCTTTCGATATCCGAAATCAAAGTATCTAAATCTTGTATCGTTTCGCCAGCCTCATGAAGTAAATCTTTGTCTATTTTGGAAAAATCTGATCTGAATTTCTTCCTAGGCCTAACATAATTGGCTAATTCATAATCATAATTGTTCTTAAGGATAAAATCTACAATTAATGACTTTGAAAGCTTAGAAAAGCTATTACTAATACTTACTGGTCCGATAAGGTATTTATAATTCGAGTTTTTAGAAACAAATTGAAGTACCCCTCTCCATAATAAGAAAAGTGGAAGTGGCTTTTGCTGGTATTCCTTTCGTATCCATGATCGTCCCAATTCAAGACTTTGGTTTAAAATGGGGTAAAACTCTCTCTTTATTTTAAATAGCTCACTGATATAAAAACCTTTTTTACCACTGCTGAAAAAAAGTTCATCTCCCTTGCCAATTCTATAAGCACCTACAAGTAGTTTTGATTCCTTATCCCAAATAAATAGATGAGAATAATTTATATCATATTTATCAAGGTCATAGGCTTTATTTGTCCCTTCACCAATCTCTCTAAAAGTTTTTTCTCTTAGTCGGCCAATTTCTTTTATTAAATTAGGTATTCCAGATGCAGAACAGATATAAACTTCATAATTGCCTTCAGTACATATTTTTTGTTCTTCAAGTTTAGAAATTTCTTTCTCTAATACTTCTACAGGTAATTCTTTGATAATTATTTCCGGATTACTCTTAATCTTAAATAGGCTCTTTGGTGAAAAAATATTTTTTTCATCTTCTAGTCCCGACCCTAAAGCATAGGTTTTTGCTCTTACAAAATCTAAAAGTTTTGCGGAATTGTTGTTGAATGGCAATTTTGATGGGTTGATCGTTCTTCCTATCCTTATCTTTATGGTCTGACCCTGCTTATTAAATAGCTCAGATGGCAATTTTGCGGTCCTAAGTGTAGGATGCAACATGGCTAATAAATTAAATAACAGTCCGTTATTGCCATGAAAATAAATAGGCACAACTGGCACCTTTACCTTTTCTATTAACTTCCCAACTACTGGGTTCCAAGGTTTATCCGTGACTTTTTGGATTTTAGTTTTATATGTTGAAACCTCTCCGGCTGGGAATATTCCAATTGGAACACCCGATTTTAGTAGCTGAATAGTGGTTTTTATTCCACTAATGCTAGAGCTATTTTCTATATTCTCAAATGGATTTACAGCAATTAATGATTCGGATAGGTTGGGGATTTTTTTAAGTAAGAAATTGGCCATGAGCTTTGAGTCGGGTCTGACTAAACTCATAATCTTCAAAAGTATTAATCCCTCAATGCCACCATAAGGATGATTGGCGACTACAATAAAACCCCCTTCCTTGGGGATGTGCTTCAATTCAGTCTCATCAAATTCAATTGAAACCCCTATAATATTTAAGATTTTATCTATGAATGTCATTCCCTGAAGATGTTCTGCTTTCTCAAAAACATCATTCACTTCATTAATCTTCATTATCTCCATCAACAATGAAGCTAAGCCTGGCATGTAAAATTTATTTAGTTTGGTTGCCTCCGCAAATTCTTTTTTACTGATGATCTTCATTTCTATTCTTAAAATTGAATTTAATAACGCGAAATTAAATATTTTATGATTATCTTCATGTCAACTGTTTCTCTTTAGATACCCCCAATGCCAGAAAATTAAAATTCTGGTATTCCAAAGGACAGCTATTTTTCAAATTTTAATTTTAAAAATATGCAGGGTATTGTAACTTCTATAAAATCATTTTTAAGTTTTTCTAAGAAGGAGTTAAATGGTATTTTTCTTCTCGTTACTTTGATAATCATAGTCTTAGCTGGTCCCTGGTTTTTTAAAAAGCTCTCCAAATCTTCTAAATATAATTTTGAAAACTTTAAAAGAGAAGCCGAATCTTTTAAAAATGCTTCTCAATTAAACTTAGTAAATGATGTAAAAATAAATATTTCCAAAGTTCAGTATTTCAAATTTGATCCTAATAGTATTTCAGATAGTGAATGGGCACAGCTGGGACTTTCCGACAAACAAATTAATGTGCTACGCAATTATGTAAACAAAGGCGGTAAATTTTTTAAAAAAGAAGATTTGAAGCGGATTTATTCTATCCCTGAATCCCAATATCAATTGCTAGAGCCTTATATTCATATTACTGAAATTAAATCCGAGCGTAAATCCGCCACGAAAATCACCTTTTCGAAGGCTGCTCAGTCTAACTTAAAATCCCAATTTTCAGTAATTGAGATTAACTCTGCAGATTCTGTCACACTTTTAAAGATTCGTGGTATAGGTCCATCCTTTGCTTCTCGAATTATTCGCTTTCGAAATAGATTGGGGGGCTTTTATAAGTTGGAGCAATTGCAAGAAGTGTATGGTATAGATTCTCTGAAATTCTCTCAAATTAAAGATCAGATAAGAGTTGATTCAGATTTAATTCAAAAAATCAATGTTAATACTGCCACTTTCGAACAATTTAAAAAGCAGCCATATTTATCTTATAAACAGATTAATGCACTTATTCAATATCGCCGTCAACATGGTAATTTTAAAACGATTGATGATTTAAAGAAAATTATGGTTCTCAATGAAGAAATTATCCGTAAAATTGAACCATACTTTTCATTTTAAATTATGATTAATAAAAAGCTTGATTCTGCCATCCGGGATATTGCCGATTTTCCAAAACCAGGAATTGTTTTTAAGGATATAACTCCCATTTTAAAAGATGCTAAATTATGTTCAGAAGTGATTGAGGAATTTGTGAAACAATTGGAAGGTATCAAAATAGATGTGGTGGCTGGAATTGAAAGTAGAGGCTTTTTATTCGGATTAATGTTAGCTAATAGATTACAAATCCCTTTTGTTCCTATCCGCAAAAAAGGGAAATTGCCTTTTACAACCATTGAAGAGCCCTGCGAATTAGAATACGGCTCAGCCATCTTAGAACTCCATGAAGACGCGATTAGTCCGGGACAAAGGGTTTTAGTTCACGACGATCTTCTTGCTACTGGAGGGACTGTTAGTGCCGCTACACGCCTTGTTCAGAAATTAGACGGTGAAGTTGCCGCTTATGCCTTTGTAATTAGCCTTGATTTTCTAAATGCAAAGGAAAAACTCAAATTAGTGTCAAATAATATTATTTCTCTCGTTTCTTATTAGTTGTATTTGCTAGTAAATTCCCGATAGAAATAATCTATTGCAATGAATTGAACCAGAAACCGATTCGTTCTATTTTTAGCTATCGTTTTTATCATAAAAATCTGGCTTTCTAATTGTTATACTTGCAAAAAAACCAATTATTTATGCAAGCAAATATTAGTCAAGATTTTAATGGGATGAATTTCAACCAAACCGAAAATCAGTTGATGATTATCGATATGGTACGTGATTTTACAGAGAAGCATATCCGTCCCCATGTGATGGAATGGGATGAAGCTCAAACATTTCCTGTTGAAACATTCAAAAAATTGGGAGAATTAGGACTGATGGGCGTCCTAGTCCCTGAAGAATACGGTGGTTCCGGATTAGGCTATTTTGAGTATGTAAATGTAATTTCGGAAATTTCCAAAGTATGTGGATCAATCGGATTATCAGTTGCAGCACATAATTCATTATGCACCGGTCATATCATGGCTTTCGGAAATGAAGAGCAAAAACTAAAGTGGTTGCCTAAATTGGCTAGTGCGGAATGGATAGGGGCATGGGGACTAACCGAGGCCAATACTGGATCTGATGCAATGGGAATGAATACAACAGCAGTTTTAGATGATGATTTTTACGTAGTTAACGGTTCTAAAAATTGGATTACACATGGGAAATCGGGAAATGTTGCCGTGGTGATGGTCAGAACAGGAGAGAAGGGTGATTCAAAAGGTATTTCTGCTTTGGTAATCGAAAAAGGTACTCCAGGTTTTACACATGGTAAAAAAGAGAATAAACTTGGCATGCGAGCTTCCGAAACTACCGAATTGATATTTGATAACTGTCGAGTTCCTAAAGAAAATTTATTAGGAAATGTAGGCGAGGGTTTCAAACAAGCGATGTATATATTAGATGGTGGTCGAATTTCTATCGCAGCTTTATCCTTAGGGATGGCAAAAGGGGCTTTAACGGCTGCTATTAATTATTCAAAAGAGCGTTATCAATTTGGTCAGCCAATATCTAGTTTCCAAGGAATATCTTTTAAACTTGCTGATATGGCCACCGAGATTGAAGCGGCGGAGCTTCTGATTATGCAGGCTGCTGATTTAAAAAATAGAGGCAAAAATGTAACCAAGCAGTCGGCTATGGCTAAATATTATGCTTCAGAGGTTTGTGTTAGGACGGCTACAGAGGCTGTGCAGATTTTTGGTGGTTATGGTTATACCAAAGATTTTCCGGTAGAAAAATTTTATAGAGATTCAAAATTATGTACTATAGGTGAGGGGACTTCCGAGATTCAAAAATTAGTTATTTCAAGAGAAATATTGAGATAGTTTGATTGAATTATTGTTTTGTTCGCTAAACCTATGATTTTAAGCGTTTTTTATTTTATTAAATTTTAATTAATCAATTTTATTCGTACTTTTGCACTTCGAAACCGAAAGGGGGTATCTTTAAATTATGATTATTATTAATGTAAAAGACGGCGAATCATTGGATAAAGCACTTAAGCGCTTTAAAAAGAAGTTCGAAAAAACCGGTGTATTAAGAGAACTTCGTAGCCGCCAAGCATACGAGAAGAAATCAATCACCCGTCGCACGCAAGTTAAAAAAGCTATTTACAAGCAGGGATTAAACATCGAAACAGTTTAATTTCTCTTTAGCATATAAATTCGGAAACTATTTGTATATTCAAACATTGGATATGCAAATAGTTTTTGATGTTTATTGAGCGATTTATACGGTACTTGCAATTCGAAAAACGGTTTTCTCCAAATACCGTAATTGCCTATAAAAAAGATCTTTATCAATTTTCTGAGTTTATAAATTCAATTGAACCCGACTTACTTTCTATTACTCATCAACAGGTTCGAACATGGATTGTTAGCTTGATGGATAATGGTATTGAACCGAAATCTATTAATCGTAAAATATCTAGCTTAAGATCTTTTTATAAATTTCTACAACGTGAGGGACTAATAAATAGCAGTCCGATGCTACACGTTAAAGCCCCTAAAATTCCCAAAAGATTGCCTGTTGTTATAACCGAGCAAAAAATGGATTCTTTATTAGATGCTGATAATGTGTTTAGTGATGATTTCGAAGGTGTTCGTAATCGTTTAATATTGGAGCTTTTATACGGGACAGGAATGCGTTTGTCTGAATTAGTGAGCTTATCTAATGAAGATGTTAATATCTATGAAAACCAAATAAAGGTATTAGGGAAAAGAAATAAGGAAAGAATTATTCCCATAAGCAAGATTTTAGCCAATTTAATAACAGATTATCAAGTTTTAAAAAACAATCAAGATTTTACTATTAAATCTTCAAGTTTGATTGTTACCAATGATGGAAAGGCGGTATATCCGAAATTCATTTATCGTGTTGTTCATTCAGTTTTATCATTTATTTCTACGCAGGATAAGAAAAGTCCGCATATATTAAGACATAGTTTTGCCACAACTTTATTAAATAGGGGAGCAGATTTAAATGCTATAAAAGAGTTACTAGGTCATTCAAGTCTGGCGGCAACTCAAGTTTATACCCACAATTCGGTTGAAAAATTAAAGTCAATTTATAAGCAAGCACATCCAAAAGCTTAAGAGACAGAACTTTAGAAATATTACAATTTTAATACTAAAAAGCGCTTTTTATTCATTAAATTGTGTTAATCTTAAATTAAAAAGGAGGCAAAATGAAAATCAGAGTACAATCGATCCATTTTACAGCTGACGTTAAGTTGTTGGATTTTATTCAGAAGAAGGCAGATAAGCTAGATCAGTTTTTCGATCAGATTATTAGTGGCGATGTTTATTTGAGGTTAGAGAAGACGGAGGATGAGGCCAATAAGATTGCTGAGATAAAATTAGCTATTCCTGGAAATGATCTTTTTGCGAAAGAGCAATGTAAAACTTTTGAGGAAGCAACGGATAAGGCGGTAGAATCTTTAAGGCGACAATTAGAGAAACATAAAGAAAAAGTTCGTTCTCATGTCAATAATTTAAAGGCATTGAGTCTGTCGGATGAAAATCTTTAATTTTTTTTATTCATAAATACCTAATAATTAGGCACTTTTTCGGCAGTTTTAAAGACTGCCGATTTTTTTTTGTAAAAAATTTTGTCCTACTGCAAATTTTCGTAGATTTGCATTCCGTTTCAGAGAGGCTTATCATTAAATGATAAAAATTTTTGTTACGATTGGTTCTTTTATATTATAAAGAATAGGTTTAATAACATTAGGCCTCCTTAGCTCAGCTGGTAGAGCAACTGACTTGTAATCAGTAGGTCATTGGTTCGATTCCGATAGGAGGCTCTATAATGTTGGGGGGGTTCCAGAGCGGTCAAATGGGACGGACTGTAAATCCGTTACTTCGGTTTCGAAGGTTCGAATCCTTCCCCCCCCACACCTAATTTGCTTATTAGCAATTAGCTGGTATGTTAATTAATAAGCGGAAGTAGCTCAGTTGGTAGAGCGATAGCCTTCCAAGCTATAGGTCGCGAGTTCGAACCTCGTCTTCCGCTCATTTTTGGATGCTATTTGAGACATTTATCAATGAGCATAAAAAAAATTGAGCTAATTAAAAAGCCGACGTAGCTCAGCGGTAGAGCACTTCCTTGGTAAGGAAGAGGTCATGGGTTCAAGTCCCATCGTTGGCTCAGCATTGTATTTAAAAATAAAACAATAATAAAATTAACCTAACAATTAGTATAAAACAAAATGGCAAAAGAAAAATTTGACCGCAGTAAGCCGCATTTAAATATCGGTACTATAGGTCACGTTGACCACGGTAAAACTACACTTACAGCAGCTATCACCAAGGTGTTAGCTGATGCAGGCTTCTCTGAAGCACGTTCATTTGATTCAATTGACTCTGCTCCAGAAGAAAAAGAAAGAGGTATCACCATTAATACTGCACACGTGGAGTATTCAACCGCTACCCGTCACTATGCTCACGTTGACTGTCCAGGTCACGCGGATTATGTGAAGAACATGGTTACAGGTGCTGCTCAAATGGATGGTGCTATCATCGTAGTTGCTGCTACTGATGGTCCTATGCCACAAACTCGTGAACACATCCTTCTTGCACGTCAGGTAGGTGTACCTTCATTAGTTGTTTTCATGAATAAAGTTGATATGGTTGACGATCCAGAATTACTTGAATTAGTAGAGATGGAAATTCGTGAATTATTAAGCTTCTATGAATTCCCTGGTGATGATATACCTGTAATTCAGGGTTCTGCATTAGGTGGATTAAATGGAGATGCTAAATGGGTTGGTAAAATCTTGGAATTAATGGAAGCAGTAGATAACTACATTCCAATTCCTCCACGTTTAACTGATCTTCCTTTCCTTATGCCAGTTGAAGACGTATTCTCGATCACTGGTCGTGGTACTGTAGCAACAGGACGTATTGAAAGAGGTGTTATTAACTCAAGTGAGCAAGTTGATATCTTAGGTATGGGTGCTGAAAACTTAAAATCTGTTGTTACAGGTGTTGAGATGTTCCGTAAGATCTTAGATAGAGGTGAGGCTGGTGACAACGTTGGACTTTTATTACGTGGTATTGAGAAGACTGATATCCGTCGTGGTATGGTTATCTGTAAGCCAGGTTCTGTAACTCCTCACACTGATTTCAAAGCTGAAATCTATGTATTGTCAAAAGCAGAAGGTGGACGTCACACTCCATTCTTTAACAAATATCGTCCACAATTCTACTTCCGTACAACAGATGTTACTGGTGAGATCACTCTTGCTGAAGGTGTAGAAATGGTTATGCCAGGTGATAACGTTACAATCAGTGTTAAATTGATTAACGCAATCGCAATGGAAAAAGGACTTCGTTTCGCAATCCGTGAGGGTGGTAGAACTGTAGGTGCCGGACAAGTTACTGAAATTGTAAAATAAGCAATTTCTTATAAGGTTAATTCGATAACATAAGTCCCTTTGTGGACTTATGTTTTCTTATAATACACGGGCTTGGTTTATATATGTTTTAATATAAACCCTTTAAATAATAAACGGGAATAGTTCAATGGTAGAATAGAGGTCTCCAAAACCTTTGATCAGGGTTCGAATCCTTGTTCCCGTGCTTACGCTAAATGTACAATGGCTAACGTAGTAGAGTTTTTAAAAGAATCATATACAGAAATGACCCAGAAGGTTACATGGCCTACTTGGGTTGAATTACAAAATTCAGCTGTATTGGTATTGATAGCATCGATAATAATTTCACTAGTGATTTTAGCTATGGATGAGACTGCTGGTAATGCGTTGAAGATGTTTTATAAATCTCTTGCATAATTAAAGCAAATGAGCGATCAATTAAAGTGGTATGTAGTACGTGCTGTTAGTGGCAAGGAAAAGAAGGTTAAGCAGTATTTAGAGGCTGAAGTGAACCGCTTAGGTATTTCACATCTATTGCCTCAAGTATTGATTCCTATGGAAAAGTACTACCAGATGAAAGAAGGAAAGAAAATTGCTAAAGAACGCAATTTTTATCCTGGATATGTTCTAATTGAGGCTGCTTTAGATGGTGAATTAGAGCATGTTATTAAAGGTATAAACAGTGTAATAGGATTTCTTGGTGATAAGGGTGGCAATGCTGTTCCAATGAGAGCTGCTGAAGTTAACCGTATCCTTGGTAAGGTTGATGAAATGGCCGAACAAGGTGAATCAATGAATGTTCCTTATTATGTTGGTGAGAATGTAAAAGTGATGGATGGGCCGTTTAGCGGGTTTACCGGTGTTATTGAAGAGGTAAATGAAGAGAAGAAGAAACTTAAGGTAATGGTTAAAATCTTCGGTAGAAGAACACCACTTGAGTTGAATTATATGCAGGTTGAGAAAGAATAGATAATAGATTTGAGACATTAGACAATAGATTTGAGACATTAGACAATAGATTTGAGACAATAAACGATATATTTTAAGACCCTATGTTTTGTTCGTCTCATATCTCACATCTCATATCTCACATCTCATGAAAATCTTAAATGTTACATAGCTTCCACTACGAACATTGAGTTAAAAACAAATAAATTAAAATGGCAAAAGAAGTCGGTGCTTTAATAAAGTTACAGATCAAGGGCGGCGCTGCTAATCCATCTCCACCAGTTGGTCCCGCATTGGGAGCAAAAGGTGTTAACATCATGGAGTTTTGCAAGCAATTCAATGCACGTACCCAAGATAAGCCTGGTAAAGTTTTACCGGTTGTAATCACTGTCTATGTAGACAAGTCATTTGATTTTATCATTAAAACTCCACCAGTAGCTATCCAATTATTGGATGCAACAGGTTTAAAGAGTGGTTCTGCCGAGCCTAACCGTAAAAAGGTTTCTAGCGTTAGCTGGGATCAGGTTGAGAGCATTGCCAAAGATAAAATGACCGACTTGAATGCATTTACTGTCGAGTCAGCCATGAAAATGGTTGCAGGAACAGCACGCAGTATGGGAATTACCGTTAGCGGTGATGCACCCTGGAACAATTAATTATACAAAATCAGTTTAAGAAGTGGCTAGATTAACAAAAAATCAAAAATTGGCACATTCAAAAATTGAGGATGGTAAAGCATATACTTTAACTCAAGCTTCGGCTTTAGTAAAGGATATTACCACTACCAAATTTGATGCATCGGTTGATTTGGATATACGTTTAGGCGTAGATCCACGTAAAGCGAATCAAATGGTTAGAGGTATTGCTACACTACCTCATGGAACCGGTAAAACTGTCCGTGTTTTGGTACTTTGTACTCCTGATAAGGAAGCAGAGGCTAAAGCAGCTGGAGCAGATTTTGTTGGTTTAGATGAATATATTGCCAAAATAGAGGGTGGATGGACTGACGTTGATATCATTATTACCATGCCTAGTGTTATGGCTAAAGTAGGTAAGCTCGGCCGAGTTTTAGGTCCGCGTAACCTTATGCCTAATCCTAAGTCGGGAACAGTTACCCAAGATGTGGGTAAAGCAGTTACTGATGTTAAAGGTGGTAAGATTGATTTCAAAGTTGATAAAACAGGAATCATCCATACTTCGATCGGAAAGGTATCATTTGATGCTGAGAAAATTTATGAGAATGCGCTTGAAGTACTTCAAACCATATCAAAATTAAAACCATCAGCAGCAAAGGGAACTTATTTCAAGAGTATTCATATCTCTTCAACAATGAGTCCGGGAATCGAAATTGAAACTAAATCAGTAGCGGGAATCTAATCATGAGAAAAGAAGAAAAACACGAAGTTGTTCTTGCTTTAACAGAGACGATTGCTGAGTATGGTAATTTTTATATTACCGACACTGCAAACCTGTCTGTAGCAAAAGTAAATGATATTCGCCGCAAATGTTTCGAGAGTGGTATCAAAATGCAAGTTGCTAAAAATAAACTTATCAGAAAGGCTATGGAAGCCTCTGAAGGTGATTTTAGTGAAATGTTTGATGTACTTAAAGGATCTTCATCAATTTTATTCTCAAAGACAGCTAATGCTCCGGCAAAGTTGATTAAGCAATTGAGAAAATCTGGTGATAAGCCTGTACTAAAAGCTGCATATATTGATTCTGCAGTATTCATTGGCGACAATCAATTAGACGCGCTAGTTAACCTTAAATCTAAGGAACAATTGGTGGCAGATATTATTGCATTGCTACAATCTCCAGCTAAAAATGTTATTTCAGGCTTACAGTCTGGTGGTAATAAATTGGCAGGAATTGTTAAAACATTACAAGAAAGAGGTTAACGAACACCTACAAGTTCGAATAAATTATTAAAGTATTGAAATTTTAAAATTAAAATAAAATGGCAGATTTAAAATCGTTTGCTGAGCAATTAGTAAACTTAACAGTAAAAGAAGTTAACGAATTAGCTCAAATTCTTAAAGATGAGTATGGTATTGAGCCTGCAGCAGCAGCAGTAGCTGTAGCAGCAGTAGGTGGTGGTGGTGATGCACCAGCAGCAGCAGCTGAACAAACATCTTTCGATGTAATCTTGAAAGATGCTGGTGGTTCTAAATTAGGCGTTGTTAAGCTTGTAAAAGATCTTACTGGCCTAGGTTTGAAAGAAGCTAAAGATTTAGTTGACGGAGCACCAAAAGAAGTTAAGACTGGTGTTGATAAAGCTGAAGCAGAAGCTTTGAAAAAGCAGTTAGAAGAAGCTGGAGCTACTGTTGAGATTAAGTAATTCTTAACTCATAAATTATGGTTTAGACCCCGATTTTCGTCGGGGTCTATTTCCATTTGTATAATACCCATTTAAATGTATGACCTACATTGCCCTATTTTTGGCGTAAAAGGTCGAAGTTTATTTACTAAACTAAATTCTCAATCCCTTGGCAAACAAAATTAAGCACACCGAAAGAGTAAATTTTGCTACCAGTAAGCATGTGATGGATTATCCTGATTTCCTGGATGTTCAACTGCAATCTTTCAGGGAATTTTTTCAGCTTGAAACTACTTCCGACAACCGTCATCAAGAAGGTTTGTTTAAAGTTTTCTCTGAAAACTTTCCGATCTCTGACTCAAGAAACATTTTCGTTTTAGAATTTCTTGATTATTTCATTGATCCCCCACGTTATGATATACATGAATGTATAGAGCGTGGATTAACTTACAGTGTTCCATTAAAAGCAAAGCTTCGCTTATCTTGTAATGATGCAGAACACGAAGATTTTGAAACAATAGTTCAGGATGTTTATTTGGGTACAATCCCTTATATGACTCCGAAAGGAACTTTTGTCATAAATGGTGCTGAGCGTGTAATCGTTTCTCAATTACACCGTTCACCAGGAGTATTCTTCGGTCAGAGCCGTCATACAAATGGAACTAAATTGTATTCAGCCCGTGTAATTCCTTTTAAAGGATCTTGGATTGAATTTGCAACCGACGTAAATAACGTTATGTATGCATACATCGATCGTAAGAAAAAGTTTCCTGTTACCACATTATTACGTGCAATTGGTTATGATTCTGATAAAGACATCCTTGAATTATTCGAATTAGCGGATGAAGTTAAAGTTAGCAAATCAGGCTTGAAAAAAGCCGTAGGCCGTAAACTTGCAGCTAGAGTGCTCAAGAAATGGGTCGAAGATTTTGTTGATGAGGATACAGGTGAAGTTGTTTCAATTGATCGTAATGAGATCATCATGGAACGTGAAACCGTTTTAGAAGACGAACATATCGATATGATCATCGATGCTGGTGTAAAAACAATTATCCTTACCAAAGAGGATGCTGTAAACAGCGGTGATTATACCATTATATACAATACCTTACAAAAAGATACTTCTAACTCTGAGAAGGAAGCGGTAGAGCATATCTATCGTCAATTACGTAATGCTGAACCACCTGATGAAGAAACAGCTCGTGGTATCATTGATCGTTTATTCTTCTCTGATAAAAGATATGATCTTGGTGATGTAGGTCGCTACAGAATTAATCGTAAGCTTAAATTAACAACGCCTGTTGAGACAAAAGTTTTAACAAAGCAAGATATTATCGCTATAGTTAAATACCTGATTAAATTAATCAACTCTAAAGCTGAGGTGGATGATATTGATCACTTATCAAACCGTCGCGTTCGTACTGTTGGTGAGCAACTATATGCTCAGTTTGGTGTGGGTCTTGCACGTATGGCTCGTACCATTCGTGAAAGAATGAATATACGTGATAACGAAGTATTTACACCTACTGATCTTATTAATGCACGTACACTTTCTTCTGTGATTAACTCTTTCTTCGGAACTAATCAGTTATCACAGTTCATGGATCAAACCAATCCTCTTGCAGAAATTACGCACAAGCGTCGTCTTTCGGCATTAGGCCCTGGCGGACTATCACGTGAGCGTGCAGGTTTTGAGGTTCGTGACGTTCACTATACTCACTACGGTCGTTTATGTACTATTGAAACACCAGAGGGTCCAAACATTGGTTTGATTTCTTCTCTTTGTGTTCATGCTAAGATTAATAATCTTGGATTTATTGAAACTCCTTATCGTAAGGTTGAAAATGGTCGTGTCGTAGTTGAAGAACCTGTAATTTATCTTTCTGCCGAAGATGAAGAAGGTAAAACTATTGGTCAGGCTAATGCGGTTTACGATGATAAAGGTAATTTTGAAACCCCAAGTGTAAAAGCACGTTATGAGGGTGATTTCCCAATTATTGAGCCTAAGAAATTAGATTTAATGGATATCGCTCCTAACCAAATCACGTCTATTGCAGCGTCATTGATTCCTTTCTTGGAGCATGATGATGCTAACCGTGCCTTGATGGGATCAAACATGCAACGTCAAGCTGTTCCATTGTTACGCCCTGAGGCGCCAATAGTTGGAACCGGACTTGAAGGTCGCGTGGCACGTGATTCACGTACTCTAATCAATGCTGAAGGAAAAGGTGTTGTTGAATATGTTGATGCTAATGAAATTCGTATCCGTTACGAAAGAAATGAAGACGATGTTCTTGTATCTTTTGAGGGAGAAGTAAAATCATATCGCTTAATTAAGTTTAAGAAAACTAACCAGAGTACTTGTATCAACCTTAAACCTATCGTTAAGAAAGGCCAAAAAGTTGAAAAAGGACAAGTTCTTTGTGAGGGTTATGCTACACAGGATGGTGAATTAGCTTTAGGTAGAAACCTGAAAGTTGCCTTCATGCCTTGGCAAGGATTTAACTTTGAGGATGCGATTGTGATCTCTGAGCGTGTTGTTTCACAGGATATTTTCACTTCTTTACATATTGAAGAATTTGAATTAGAAGTTCGTGATACAAAGCGTGGTGAGGAAGAATTGACACCAGATATCCCTAACGTTTCTGAAGAAGCAACTAAAGATCTTGACGAAAACGGAATTATCCGTGTTGGAGCTGAGATTAAAGAAGGAGATATTTTGATCGGTAAAATCACTCCTAAGGGTGAGTCTGATCCATCGCCTGAAGAAAAACTTTTACGTGCAATCTTTGGAGACAAAGCAGGTGATGTAAAAGATGCTTCTTTAAAAACTCCTCCATCAATTCATGGAGTAGTTATCGATACCAAATTATTCTCACGTGCTAAGAAAACAACTAAACAAGAAGAGAAAGCTCTTATTGAGAAGTTAGATTCTAAGCATAATAAAGCAGTTAAGGAATTGAAAGATACCTTAATTGAGAAATTGTTCACAATTGTAAATGGTAAAACATCACAAGGAGTTTACAATGTTTATAAAGAGCTTTTAGTTGCTAAAGGTGTTAAATTCACCCAAAAGATTTTAACTGAGCTTGAATATGCAAATGTTAACCCTACAAAGTGGACAACCGACGAGGATAAAAATGAGTTAATCAAACAAACTCTTCACAATTACAACATTAAGTTGAATGAAGAGCTTGGAGCATATAAGCGCGATAAGTTCGCAATTAGTGTAGGAGATGAGCTTCCATCAGGAATTGTTCAAATGGCTAAAGTTTATGTAGCTAAAAAGCGTAAACTGAAAGTTGGAGATAAGATGGCTGGACGTCACGGAAACAAGGGTATTGTGGCTAGAATCGTTCGCGATGAAGACATGCCATTCCTTGAAGATGGAACGCCAGTAGATATCGTTCTTAACCCACTTGGTGTACCTTCACGTATGAACCTTGGACAAATTTATGAGACTGTTTTAGGATGGGCTGGTAAAGAACTTGGAATGAAGTTCGCGACTCCAATTTTCGATGGTGCATCTCATGATGAAGTTGAAGAATGGGTTGAAAAAGCAGGTATCCCTAAATCAGGAAGAACATATTTATACAATGGTTTAACTGGAGATCGTTTTGACCAACAGACAACAGTAGGTATTATCTACATGTTGAAATTAGGTCACATGGTTGATGATAAGATGCACGCTCGTTCAATCGGTCCATATTCATTAATTACACAACAACCATTGGGTGGTAAAGCTCAGTTTGGTGGTCAGCGTTTTGGTGAGATGGAGGTTTGGGCTCTGGAAGCATTCGGTGCTGCTAATATCCTTCAGGAAATCCTTACTGTTAAGTCGGATGATGTTGTAGGACGTGCAAAAACCTACGAAGCGATTGTAAAAGGTGAAAATCTTCCAACTCCATCAGTTCCAGAATCATTCAACGTATTGGTTCATGAATTAAGAGGTTTAGGTTTAGATATCACATTAGACTAATTAAGAAGAGAGCCGAAAGGGGAATTTAAAAAACGTGAAATACCGTCTTAAATTTTGCTTTCAGCTTTCATCTTTAAACTTATAAAGAGATATGTCTTACAAGAAAGATAATAAAATTAAAAGTAATTTCACTTCGATAACCATTAGTTTGGCTTCTCCAGAATCTATTTTGGAGCGTTCAAGTGGTGAAGTGTTAAAGCCGGAAACTATCAACTACCGGACTTACAAACCTGAGCGTGATGGCTTATTCTGCGAGCGTATTTTTGGTCCCGTGAAGGATTACGAATGTCATTGCGGAAAATACAAGCGTATTCGTTATAAAGGTATTGTCTGCGATCGCTGTGGTGTTGAAGTAACTGAAAAGAAAGTACGTCGTGAGCGTATGGGACACATTAATCTTGTGGTTCCTGTAGCACACATTTGGTATTTCCGTTCATTACCCAATAAAATCGGTTATTTATTAGGTTTACCTACTAAAAAGCTTGATTTAATCATTTACTATGAGCGTTATGTAGTAATTCAACCAGGCTTGAAAGAGGCTGATGGAATTCAAAAAATGGACTTCCTTACAGAAGAAGAGTATTTAGATATCCTAGATACCTTACCAAAGGAAAACCAATATCTTGATGATAATGATCCTCAGAAATTCATTGCTAAAATGGGTGCTGAAGCATTGCAGGATCTTTTAGGACGCTTAGACCTTGATCAGCAATCTTATGATCTTCGTCATCAAGCTGATACTGAAACATCACAGCAACGTAAAACAGAGGCTTTAAAACGACTTCAGGTTGTTGAAGCTTTCCGTGGTGCAAATACGAGAATTGAGAATAGTCCGGAGTGGATGATTGTTAAAATCGTTCCGGTTATTCCACCAGAATTACGTCCTTTAGTTCCATTGGAAGGTGGTCGTTTCGCTACCTCAGATTTAAATGATCTTTACCGTCGTGTAATTATTCGTAATAATCGTTTGAAGCGTTTGATTGAAATCAAAGCTCCAGAGGTAATTTTACGTAACGAGAAGCGTATGCTTCAGGAATCTGTAGATTCATTATTCGACAATTCACGTAAAGTAAATGCTGTTAAAACTGAAGGTAATCGCGCATTAAAATCTCTTTCAGACATTCTGAAAGGTAAGCAAGGTCGTTTCCGTCAAAACTTATTAGGTAAGCGTGTGGATTATTCAGCACGTTCCGTAATTGTTGTGGGACCGAACTTGAAATTGCATGAGTGCGGTTTACCTAAAGATATGGCAGCTGAGCTGTTCAAACCATTCATCATTCGTAAAATGATTGAAAGAGGAGTGGTTAAAACTGTAAAATCTGCTAAAAAGATTGTAGATCGTAAAGATCCAATCGTTTGGGATATTCTAGAAAATGTATTGAAAGGCCACCCAGTTTTATTAAACCGTGCTCCTACATTACACCGTTTAGGTATTCAGTCTTTCCAACCGAAATTAGTTGAAGGTAAAGCAATTCAATTACACCCATTAGTATGTACGGCATTCAACGCGGATTTTGACGGTGACCAGATGGCGGTGCATTTACCATTAGGTAATGCTGCAATTTTGGAAGCCCAAATGTTAATGCTTGCATCTCATAATATCTTAAACCCTGCAAATGGTACTCCAATCACAGTACCTTCACAAGACATGGTTTTGGGTCTTTACTATATTACTAAAGGCCGTAGAACTGATGAAACTCGTGTTGTATTAGGGCAAGATCAAACTTTCTATTCTCCTGAAGAGGTTATTATCGCTTACAATGAGCGTAAAATTGACCTACATGCATTTATTAAGGTTAAAGCCTTTTCGAAAGAAAAAGATGGAAGTTTAGTTAAGAAAATAATTGAAACTACTGTTGGACGTGTTCTCTTTAATCAAAGAGTTCCAGAAGAAGTAGGTTATATCAATGAATTGCTTACTAAGAAATCTCTTCGTGATATTATTGGTGATGTTGTAAAAAACACTGGTATGGCACGTGCAGCACAGTTCCTTGATGATATCAAAGAATTAGGTTTCCAAATGGCATTCCAAGGTGGACTTTCATTTAATCTTCAGGATCTAAACATTCCTGCTGAAAAGTCGCACTTAATTGAACAAGCAACTAAAGAAGTTGAAGAAGTAATGAATAACTATAATATGGGATTCATTACCAACAACGAACGATACAACCAAATTATCGATATCTGGACTCGTATCAATAACCGTCTTACTGCCAATGTAATGAACCAGCTTTCGAGCGATAATCAAGGCTTCAATTCGGTTTATATGATGCTTGATTCTGGAGCTCGTGGTTCTAAGGAGCAGATTCGTCAGCTATGCGGAATGCGTGGTTTGATGGCTAAGCCTCAAAAATCAGGTTCAGGTGGTGAGATTATTGAAAACCCAATCTTATCAAACTTTAAAGAAGGATTATCGGTATTAGAGTACTTTATCTCTACACACGGTGCTCGTAAAGGTTTGGCGGATACGGCATTAAAGACTGCCGATGCTGGTTACTTAACTCGTCGTTTGCATGATGTTGCCCAAGATATGATTGTGGGTGAGCCTGATTGTGGAACATTAAGAGGAATCTATACCACTGCATTAAAGGATAATGAAGATATTGTTGAACCTTTATACGACAGAATTTTAGGTAGAACTAGTTTACATGATGTATACGATCCATTAACTAATGAATTGTTAGTTTCTGCTGGTGAAGATATCGAAGAAGATGTAGCTGTTAAAATTGAAAATTCACCTCTTGAGGGAATTGAGATTCGTTCAGTACTTACTTGCGAAAGTAAGCGTGGTGTTTGTGCTCTTTGCTACGGACGTAACCTTGCAACAGGTAAACGAGTGCAAATGGGTGAGGCTGTTGGTGTAATTGCCGCTCAATCTATTGGAGAGCCTGGAACACAGTTAACATTACGTACCTTCCACGTGGGTGGTACTGCATCTAACATTGCTGCGGAATCACAAATCAATGCTAAGTTTGATGGTGTAATTGAGTTTGAAAATGTTAGAACTGTAAGTCACGAAACACCAGAAGGAACTCTTGAGGTTGTTTTAGGACGTTCTGGTGAATTCCGAATTGTTGAGCCGGGTACTAACAAAATGATCATGGCAAATAACATTCCTTACGGTGCATACTTGTACGTTAAGGATGGAGCTAAGATTTCTAAAGGCGACAAAATTTGTAGCTGGGATCCATATAATGCGGTTATTATTTCTGAATTTGAAGGTAAAGCTGAATTTGAAGCAATCATTGAGGGAGTTACCTTCCGTGAAGAATCGGATGAGCAAACTGGACACAGAGAAAAGGTTATTATTGATACCCGTGATAAAACTAAAAACCCAGTTATTCGTGTAGCGGATAAAAAAGGTAATGGTATCAAAGGTTATAACATTCCAGTAGGTGCTCACATTGCAGTTGAAGAGAATGAAAAAGTAAAAATCGGTCAGATTATTGCTAAGATCCCTCGTTCTACAGGCAAAACAAGAGATATCACCGGTGGTTTACCTCGTGTAACGGAATTATTTGAAGCACGTAACCCTTCAAATCCAGCTGTTGTAACAGAAATCGATGGTGTTGTAACCTTAGGTGGTGTTAAGCGTGGTAATCGTGAAATGTCTATCGAGTCGAAAGATGGTCAAGTTAAGAAATATCTTGTTCCATTGTCTAAGCACATTCTTGTACAAGATAATGACTTCGTAAAAGCGGGTATGCCATTATCCGATGGTTCAATTTCTCCTGCTGATATCTTGTCTATTAAAGGACCAGCAGCAGTTCAAGAATATCTTGTTAATGGTATTCAGGAAGTTTACCGTCTTCAGGGTGTGAAGATTAATGATAAACACTTTGAAACTATCGTTCATCAAATGATGCAGAAAGTGATGATTGAAGATGCTGGAGATACTCGTTTCCTTGAAAAGGAATTGGTTGATCGTTGGGATTTCCAATTAGAAAATGATGAAATCTATGATAAGCGTGTGGTTGTTGAGCCAGGTGATTCACCGAACTTGAAAGCTGGTCAAATTATTTCTGTACGTAAATTAAGAGATGAGAATTCAGTTCTTAAACGTAAAGATTTGAGACTTGTTGAAACTCGTGATGCAATTGCAGCTACTTCTAGTCAAATGTTGCAGGGTATTACTCGTGCTTCATTGGGTACTAAATCGTTTATTTCTGCGGCTTCCTTCCAGGAAACTACCAAAGTATTGAATGAAGCAGCGATTAGCGGTAAGCGTGACAACTTATTAGGCTTGAAAGAAAACGTGATCGTAGGTCACTTAATTCCTTCAGGAACTGGATTACGTCAATACGAGCGTATCATCGTTGGTTCTCAAGAAGAATACGATAAATTACTAGCTTCTAAACAAGAAGAAGTAGAGGCTTAATTCTCACTAATTTTAATAAAAAAGTCCTTCTGAAATAGACTGCCCCCAAAAAGTTAGACACTTAATGGGGGCATTTTTATGAATAAACGAATCAAGTACGATTACAAATTTAGGCTTCAATGTGTTGAAGCGGTAGTTAAAAACAACCGTTCAGTAAGTTCAATTGCTGAAGAAAAAGGGATAGAGCGTTCCAACCTTAGACTATGGCTAGGATTTTACCGTCAGTTTGGGAAAGAAGGTTTAAAAGCTAGGAATTATCAATACTACGATATATCCTATAAGTTAAAAGTGATACAAACTATTGAGAAGGAACTTTTATCTTTACAAGAGGCTTGTGTCCGTTTTGAAATACCTGCCATGTCGACAATCACAAGTTGGCAAAGGGCGTATGAATCAGAAGGTATACAAGGCTTAAATAATAAACCAAAAGGTCGTCCACCTAAGATGAAACCACCCATTAAACGTAAAGCAAGAAAGTCTTCAAAACCTTTAACACGTGAAGAAGAGTTGTTGGAGGAGAATGAATACTTAAGAGCAGAAAATGCCTTGCTAAAAAAGCTCCAAGCCTTAGTTCAAGCAGACAAAAAGCAAAAGCCATAATAGAACTAAGGCATCAACACAATTTGGCAACACTCCTCAAGTGCGTTAAAATGGCCAGGAGTAGTTTTTATTACTATGCAAAGCAGGGCTCAGAGGATAAGTATACAGAAGTTAAAAAAGAGATTGAGCGTGTTTATCACAACCATAAAGGCAGGCTTGGTTATAGGCGTATCACGATGCTACTTCGTCAAAGTGGATTAACCATAAACCACAAGACTGTTTTTCGTTTGATGGGTAGCTTAAAACTAAAAAGTTTGATAAGAAGAAAGAAGTATAAATCCTATAAAGGTGAACAAGGAAGAATAGCACCAAATATTTTGGACAGATCTTTTAAAGCAAAACGACCTAATCAAAAATGGACAACCGATGTAACTGAGTTCAATGTTTTAGGTAAGAAACTTTATTTATCACCCGTTTTAGACTTATACAACCAAGAAATAATAAGCCATGAGCTATCGGAACGTCCTGACTTTAAAAGTATCATGAGCATGCTAGAAAAAGCGTTAAAGAAGACAGATAAATCTAAATCACTACTAATGCACTCAGACCAGGGCTGGCAATACCAAATGAAACAATACCAGTTTGTATTAAAACAAAATGGCATCAAACAAAGTATGTCAAGAAAAGGAAATTGTTTAGACAATGCCGTAATGGAGAACTTCTTTGGAACACTAAAGTCAGAACTGTTTTATCTGAACAAATATGAATCAATTACTCACCTAAAAAAAGAGATAAATGAATATATCAAATACTACAACCATGACAGAATCAAGCTTAATCTAAATGGAATGAGCCCGGTACAATACCGAGCTCATCACTTTAAAACTTAATTATTAAATTCGTCCAACTTTTGGGGTTCAGTCCAAAAAGAAGGACTTTTTTATTTTACAAAAAATAAGTCCATAATTCATAACTTTATACCATGGAAGAAAATAATATCGATAATCAATTAAATATTGAGCTTTCTGAAGAGGTTGCAGAAGGTATTTACTCAAATCTAGCTGTAATCACACATTCTAACACCGAATTTGTTTTAGATTTTATTAGGGTAATGCCTGGTGTGCCTAAAGCACGCGTGAAATCAAGAATTGTACTTACCCCAGAGCACGCAAAACGATTTTTAATTGCTCTTGAGGAGAATATTGAAAAATTTGAGGCTATAAATGGCCGTATTAAAATTAATGAAGGTCAACCGGGAATTCCAATGAATTTTGGAGGACCTACAGCACAAGCCTAATTGAGAAAACATTTCAAGAAGTTAGTTTTTGGAAGTCAAGATGCTGATAAGGTCAAATCACCTCCTTCAAGCCATTACTTCAAAGAAATTAAAAATGTATGGGAAAATTCTCATTATCAAGATTTTGGTATTGAGCGCTTATTCCGGCTGTTTTTAGTTACTTCTAAGCTTCTATTTCCTGGAATTTATATTAAAGTGCTCACTAGAAATCTGACTATTCAATCAAGAAAGCTTTTTGGTGAATTATATGTTGTTTTTAAAACAGCGTTGCCATTTATTATGCTTTACTATAATCTTTGGCACTATCAATGGCTCTATATTTTTAATATTTATCTGCTTTTAGAGACTTTTTTGTATGTTTTTTACAAGATTTTTTTGCCAGAGCATAATAGAGAAAAATTGATTAACAGGTCTGTTATTCTGTTATTTTTTAATTTTTTTGAGTTGATAGCCTCTTTCGGAGTTATTTATGCTGCAGGAAATTATCTTAACATGCCTATTAACAGTTGGGTTGATGCATTGTATTTTAGTTTTATAACAGGAGTTACTATTGGTTATGGTGATTTTTATCCAATAAACGAGACGGGTAAAATATTAGTTATACTTCAGATAATCAGTACTATATCTTTTCTTTTCTTGTTCTTTAATTTCTTTGCTCCAAGAGCTCAAGATTCTAATCAATGGAATTCAGATACTGAATAATAGCTTCAAATTGATTTGGAGCAAACCATTTGATGTCATCTGATTTATTGAACCAAGTTAATTGCCTTTTTGCAAATCTTCTTGTATTTTGTTTTATCTTTTCGATGGCTTCATCACGACTATATTTGCCATCCAAGAAATCAAATATTTCTGAATATCCTACGCTATTTAAGGCATTTAAATGCTGGTAAGTTTTTAGGCTTTCAACTTCCTCAAACAAACCATTTATAACCATTTCATCTACACGTAAATTTATTCGCTGATATAATTCTTCCCGATCGTCATTTAAACCAATTTTAATAATATTAAATGGCCTTTGTTTCTTGTTATTAGTACGTAATGATGAATATGTTTTACCAGTACTTTGATAAACTTCTAGGGCTCTGATTATTCGTTGTGGGTTGTTTAAATCTACTTGAGCAAAATATTCAGGATCAACGGTCTTTAATTTATCTTGTAGAAAAGTGATTCCATTTTCTACGAATTGTTTATTGAGTTTTTCTCTCACTTCCTCTGATGCTACGGGCAGGGGATCAAATCCGTAACAAACGGCATTTATAAATAAACCGGAGCCACCAACCATAATAACTTCATTATGATTAATAAACAAATCATTAATTATTTTTATAGATTCTTTTTCGAAATCACCCGCATTGAATTGATTTAAAACTGAATGACTATCGATTAGATGATGTTTTGCGGCTTTTAGCTCTTCTATCGATGGCTTGGCAGTACCAATGCTCATTTCCTTGTAAAACTGCCTTGAATCGGCAGAAATTATCTCCGTTTTATAGTATTGAGCTAATTTAATTGCCAATGCTGTTTTACCAATTGCAGTTGGTCCTGCAATAATAATTAGTGTTTTATTCATTGGTAAAGCGCTATTTGGCGATTAGATATTAATAATCGTCCTTTTGGATATCTTCAGAATCATAAGAATCATCATCAGAAAACTCATCCATGAATTCATCTTTTTCATCTTCTTCATCTTCAGATGCACTATTTATGCCCATTTCAGTCATTTCTTCTAAATCCTCTGTATCTTCTGGTTGAAAATCTAGTTCATTTAGGAAATCAAAATCATCGGATATTGCTGCTTTTGCAACCGGAGGAATAATGACGCTGCCCGCCATTTTGGGTGCCTCCCCAAGACTTCTAAATACGCATGGATACGTCTTCCCTGATTCTTCTTCAAGAAGGATTTTAACTAGTTCAACATGAAAATCATATGGTCTGTCGAAATTATAGGTATAATAGAATTTTTGATGAGGATCATCTATAAAATTGCTTAGCTTCGAGTTTTCCATGCTAGCTACACCATTGTTTATTTTGCGTTGGTTGGGTAGGAAGGCAATTTCTTCGCTTTTTTTCCATTGATCATTACTCACATAAAATGAGGACGATAATTCAGGATTATATCCTGTTGATTTGTGGATAGCACGATGGAGGTCTTCAAATGTCTGATTTGATTTGATATCTATATCTCTCTCAATATCATCATAGTCCTCAAAGGAAACCTTAAATCTATAAATTGCCATTTTTTTATTCTAAATATTTTACAAAAATACTATTTGAAAAGAAGTTTGTGATTTTTATTGAAATTTTGTGTTAATCTTTCTTTAAACAATTGGAATTAGTCCGAGATCTTTACCTTTTTGTATCATAAATTCATAAGCTTCTTCTCTTGAGTTTTTTATTTCTCCTTCAAGAATAGCTTCTCTAATTTGATTTTTAATGATTCCAACACTTTTGCCAGCGCTCAAATTAAAAGCCTTCATTATGTCTTCACCACTAACAGGAGGTTGCCAGTTTCTAAGCTGATCACTTTCCTCCACATCTTTCAATTTTTGTTTTACAAGGTCAAAATTACGGCGGTA
>NZ_JBIIPN010000215.1:0-2814 GCF_044342615.1 Daejeonella sp.
AATCTGCTTAGAGATTTCTTTCGATAGTTGTGTCTTATCAGTATTAATTACAAAATCTTCCTTAATACTCTTCCCCGACTCTTCATCTTGAATATTTATAGAGAAATTTAAAAAACCATTGACAATAGTACTTGTATAAGCTACGCTGATTTTATTTTCCTTGAAATTTAAAACTTTCTGGGGAGCATCGTTAATTTCCTTTTTGTCTTTACTACAAGAGTAAATAATTAAACTTGATATTAATGCGATAGACAGGATTGCTAAAATTTGTATTCTTTTCATTTTAATTAATTTTTAGGTTAATAAAAATGTTCTTCATTTATCTTTTATAGCTTGTTTATAGTTGAGATCATTGATTTGTTCATAAACAAGCCAAATGGATAGGTAAGGTCCGGCTAATTTGCAATTTGGTTAAGGAGGAATTAACAATGTATCGCATAGTCCGTGGATTCTAAACTGCTGCTTCGGAATAGCTTTATCCAAATAAAGTTTAAAGTTTAAGCCGCTTTTCCTGCGAAATAAACGAATTCTACAATTCCATAATCTAGAAGAATTGAAATTCAAAAAAACAGGCCTAATAGCCTTAATAATGGCATATATGCTATCCATGTAAACGTTTAGATTTTAAAATTTTAATCTAAACTAGCGGATAAATTGCCCCAGAAAATTAAAATGAGTGAGCGGTATTTATAAATGATTGAGTGGTGGAAATTACATTTAATTAGAAAAATAAAAACTTAAAACATAAAAAAAGCAAAGACTAATTAGTCTTTGCTTTGAAATATTTCAATTGATCTATTACTTACTCAAATCTTTAATTCTGATATTTTTAAATTGTAATTCAGAGCCGTGACCAAGAAACCCGATATGCCCACTCTCTCTTAATAATCCAGGGTGTTTTTGTCCATCGATAGCACCATTCTTCCTTGCCTCAGTAATATCTGCATCCAGAATTATATCCCCATTTAGAATCACTTTTATTTTCGGTCCCTGAACTATTACTTCCTGATAATTCCATTCGCCTAAAGGCTTTAATGAACCTCTTTTTGCTGGTACTGTCCCGTATATTGACCCATGATATTGATAAACCTTTAAATCTTTATAAATAGGCGCATCATTATCTAAAATTTGTAATTCCATCCCTTCATATGCCGCATCTCCTGTTAAAGGAGCTCTAATTCCCAATCCATTATTAGCGCCAGGAGTTAGCTGAAACTCAAATCTTAAAATAAAATCCGAGTACTGCTCTTTAGTGTACAAATTATTGCCTAGCGTATTTTTCCCTGGTTTCGGACGAACAGCCAAATTTCCATTTTCGCTAATATAATCTCTAGTATTACCTTGCCAATTAAACATATTGCTGCCATCAAAAAGGACCTTAAAGCCCTCATTAAGCTCTTTCTTACTCAGTTTAAACGGCTTAACAACGGGTAATTCTTTGATGTAAATATTACGGTAAGCAACTGGTGAACCGTGTGCTTGAAGCTCAATCTGCTCTTCAGCAAGAATTGGCATTTTGCGATCCCAATAGTTTTCTAAAATTACATTATCAGTTACCAGCTCACCATTCAAATAAACTGTTACGCGATCAGATTTCATGATAATATGGAAGGTATTCCACTCCCCGAGCTTCTTATCAGCCACTTTTAAAGGCTTACTTTCATGCACCTGATTATTGTATAATCCACCTGAACCAACTTGAGCGCCAACCTTTACACGAGCATTATCCCAAATCTGGACTTGCGGAGTTCCTCTTAAATAAATTCCTGCATCGCCTTCTTGTTTCCCATCATCAATGATTTTCCAATCAACCAACATCTCAAAATCGCCATACTTTTTCACTGTGGCGATATTATCACCATGACCCACAAACTGTAATTCACCATTCACAACTTTCCAGCTATCACGCATCTCTGCATCAGCCTTTGCTTGTGCTTCAGCCAAGGTTTTAGCATCCATTTTAGATCGTTTAATTGGATCTCCAACTAAACCCTTCCAGCCACTTAAATCTTTACCATTAAATAAAAGCTTAAAGCCATTTTTAAGAGGCTCTTGAATCATTTGATAATCACTTTTAGTGGTGCTACTATTTTGTGAGAATGCAAATTGTGCTGGCAAGATCAATGCCATGAATAAGAAAGGACGGATGTATTTTGAGCTTTTAAACATTTTTCTTTTTAATTATTTGTCAATTGAAATTAGCTATTTATCATTAATAATCAGGAATTCAGTATTTTATAAAATTAGTTAAACTCCAACCTCCCAAAAAACTCTGGAAGATGAAAATTCGGTGCTTCACTTGAAATATTATTCCAAGCCAAAAAATGAGGCTCTGGAAGCATATCTCCACATTTATAAAAATTAGCGCGACATTTTTTGTCGCTCAAAGATGTTATCTTATGGTGTTGAAAAGCAGAAAAAGGTATAGCTAAAGTGAGTTCCCATCCTACGTTTGCCTCACTATTTGTTGCTGGCCTTAATGAACTTTGAAAGGTAATTTTTTTTATGATTTCTGGAGAATTCAGCTCCCGACCATCTCGCCCTTTACCAAAGCCCAAAAGGCAGGTTCCAGCACAATTAAACTCGAAATTATAGTATTCAGCTTCATCCTCAAAAGAGATAAAAAACTCCACACAGCTATCTTCATAAACAGGCTGGTTAGGCTCAGAGTTGACAGCCCTTAGATAATTTTCCTCCACATAAAACTTCAAGAAAACACCCTTTTCACCATGCGCAATAGAAAAAGCAACATGCGGTTTATAAGGATATGCTTCCCATGGCGCATTGGAAATCAGATCCTGCTGAATATGGTCC
>NZ_JBIIPN010000216.1:0-2803 GCF_044342615.1 Daejeonella sp.
AGTAGGAAAAACATCAAGTATCTCATTGGGTACCATTTTACCACCTTGAGCTGTTTGCGCTCCCGAGCCTATTAATCGACCCATCAATAATGGGAATAAAAACGAACTAGCGCTTGAGAAAATTAGACAAGCTAATCCTAAAAAAAACTTTGTTCTATATGGTTTTAGATAAAGCAATAACCTCATTACTTGCTTTAAACTTTCCTTATTAATTTTAGCTTTAGGAAGTTCTTCCGCTTGAGCGTTACCACTATTTAATCGAGCACGTGCCATGTTTATTTTAAAGGATTTATTATACCAAATTTGGCTTGTCAAAAATAACTATATTTAGATATTCTTCGCCTTTTTGATACTAGCTTTTGATAAATTTTTACTTTAATAGGTTAAAAGCCAAACATTAATTTAAGGAATTGAATTTTATATACTTGTTATTTAATTCACAACAAGCTTATTGTCTGGCAATTAAGACAAATTTTTGTTTTTTTAATCCATTGGAGATAAACTCCATGCTTGAGCCTTTATAGCGAATAAGGGTTTTACCTTAGACCATGTATTTTTAAAGAGGTAAGAATTTCTATAGGATTCTAAATCATCTTCGCTATTCCAATGACTAATAGTAAAAAAAGTACATTCATCATTAAGATCTTTCATTAGATCTAAACGTACACAACCATCAAATGCTTTGATTAATCTTTGGGATTCATTAAAGATTTCTTTGAAATTTTCAAGTTTTTCTGGCTTGAAAGTCATTTTTACAATTCTAGTAATCATGACTTAAATTCAATTCTAACTATGTCTCCTAAATGGAGTCCGAGGAGACCACTAGCATTGCCTTTGTTAATAGCAATTTCTAAGTGGTTGCTAATACCAAATAAGCAAAGTTTTTCACCTTCTGGCACTTCATTATAATGCCAGCTTAATTGGGAAATAGATTCATTACGCTTAAAAAACAAAGTAAAATCACGGTTTTGTTGTACATTAGTGAATAGTTCCTTGGTAATATTTGTAATAATATTTTGAAATGAATCTATATAAATTACACTTCCACGAATAATATCTGGTTCAATTACGGGCTGAATAGTCATTTTTTCTTCAATCCCAGAAACTGCTATACCTATTTCAGAAAGTTTACCACCTTTTGCTAAATGACTTACAGCTTTCGGGAAAATATCTGATAAAGGAAAATGTAGATATTTTAAATCTTGCATTATATTTAATTCTACAATCTCCGTTGGTTCTTCTTCAAACAACAGTGAAAATATTCCATTATCAGATCCAACAAAATAATGCCCACGGTACTTTATTGCTAAATAGCGCGTTTTCTCATTAAAGACAGAATCTATTCCAATTAAGTGAACAGTCCCTTTTGGAAAATAATAAAATGCATTTTTTAAGATAAAAGCAGCTTGCGGGATATTAAAGGCAGATACTTCGTGACTAATATCCACAATGTTGGCAGTAACAAGTTGACTCAAGATACTTCCTTTGAGTGCAGCTTGATAAAAATCTTTATGTCCGAGATCGGTCGTTAAAGTAATTATTGCCATTTAAAATGTGAATATTTATTGTTATTCTTGCTTAAGATAAGATTTGTAAAAATATTCAAATTAATTCTAATTAAATACCTCTCAAATAAAAATAAGCAAAACTTGAACGAACTTATTATAACAGTCGAAAATGTGAACCCAGTCATTATTTGGGGGTCTAACAATGAGTATTTTGAAATTATTAAAAAGAGTTTCCCGAAAATTAAAATTGTTGCCCGAGGAAACGATGTAAAAGTCTTAGGAGATGAGATTGAAATCAATAATTTTAATATAAAATTTGATGAGATTTTAAAACATATCGATCAGTTTCAATCTCTTAATATAAATGATCTGGAGAAAATTCTAGGTACGAATATTTCAATAAGTTCGGAGAGCGAAATATCGGCATCGAAGGGTGGGGGCGAACCTATTGTTTTTGGTCCCAATGGTTTGGTAATTAAAGCAAGGACCGCAAATCAACGTAAAATGGTGGATAGCATTAGTAAAAATGACATCATTTTTGCTATCGGTCCGGCTGGTACCGGAAAAACATATACAGCAGTCGCATTGGCCGTTAGAGCTTTAAAAAACAAGGAAATAAAACGTATTATCTTAACTAGACCCGCAGTAGAGGCAGGTGAGAATCTTGGTTTTTTACCGGGCGATTTAAAAGAAAAAATTGATCCATATCTACGTCCTTTGTATGATGCTTTAGATGATATGATTCCTGCCGAAAAACTTAAAATTTTTCTAGAAAATAGGACAATTGAAATTGCTCCTTTAGCATTTATGCGAGGTAGAACACTCGATAATTGTTTCGTAATTTTAGATGAAGCACAAAATGCAACTGATCTTCAGCTTAAAATGTTTTTAACGAGAATGGGTCCAACAGCCAAATTTATAGTAACAGGTGATGTAACTCAAATTGATTTACCAAGAAAACAACAATCAGGATTAAATACTGCACTTCGAATATTAGGTGAAATTAAAGGCATTGATATTATTTATTTAACTGGTGATGATGTTGTTCGACATAAATTAGTTAAGAATATTCTCAAAGCATATGGAGATATACAATAATTAATTTCGGGCTTAATATTATTTTTCGGATTTTTACAGTTCAATTCAATAGGCTATTTAAATGAGCGCGATTAAAGAAACACATTTCAATTTACCGGGACAAACACAATTCTATAAAGGGAAAGTCCGCGATGTTTACACCATTGGAAATAAATTCCTTGTCATGGTGGTTACCGACAGAATTTCTGCATTCGATG
>NZ_JBIIPN010000106.1:0-9252 GCF_044342615.1 Daejeonella sp.
TGATCGGCTATTGATTTTAATTGATGTTTAATTGAATTGCCCGAGAAATTGACGCGGTTAAACTGACCTATTCCAAAACGGGATGAGCTTAAATTCAGAGTAGGATCAGAAACATTTACTATAAAATAATAATCGCCAGGATCATTTAGCTCAAAGAAAGTTTCAATTGGCTCGATTTTACTCTTTGGCTCCTCATTTTTGGGTTCTTGAACGGCTAATTTTTCAGCTTTGGTATTTTTTGGTTCCTCGACAACTATTTTTACGGGTTCTAGGGCTTTTTTCTCTTCTGATTGCGCTGACTTTGTTATTACTAAAGGCTTTTCCACTACTTTTTCTACAATCACTGGCTTTTTAATCACTGGCTCTTGATTAGTAGGTTCTTCAATCACAAAATTTAGGATGGTTTCATTGTCTAATAAGGCAAATGGGCGATTAGCAATTTCGGTTCTATTGGAATCAATAAATGCTAATTGTAATTTAATTAATGGTACAATCAGTATGTCTTCCGGGTTTGAATCAACAATATTTTTAAATGAATCTTCAAGCTTGTCTAGCTTTTCCAAATGTCCTAATGCAAGTGAATTTAAATAGGCTAATTGGGCTGGAATTTTCTCTTCTCCTAACTTATTGCTCTTCTCTTCAATTGATTTTAATACGTCAGAATATTTTTTATCGGTATATAAATCATACACATCATTGTAAAATTGATTGAAGGCCATTTCCTTCTCGTCATTTTTCTGATTATAGTCAGGATCAAGAATGATTTTTGCAAATGGTGATTCCGGAAATTGATCTAAAAGAATGCTTTTGTATTTGTCTGAAAGCTGCATATTTGCACCTTTGTAAAGCCTATATAAATTATAGTAAACAGCCAATTTGTTCGGATCTTCCGGAAATCTTTGTAGAAGTTCTTCATATATATCGATTGCTTCTAAAGTATCATTAGTTACTTCTCGGTAATAATTGCCAATATCATACATAGCAGATCCGATTTTTTCATTTGACACTTTTTTCATTTCCTCACTTAATGGAATTGATTCAGTTAATGCTTTTTTCAATGAATCAATATTTACTGATGCGCTTGGAGCAGATATTTCTTTGAAAGGCTCATTAATTGGAACTTGGTTATTTGCTAAAGTATTAGAAATATCTGCAGCTGATTTTTGGCTTCGTCTCCAATTATCTTCTAGTTTTCTTGTCCCCCAAATCTTTTTAAAATCTACAATCCCTTGATTTAATGCAATGGTATTATTAAAATAGAATTTTGTATTTCCGCCGCTGCTCGTTGATCTAGTAGCTGGAAGTCCGGATTGGCTATTGTCAATTTTAGCTTGAGCTTTAATTAATTCTTGCTCGGCTAGGGAGTTAATTTTTTCATTTCGCACATTTTCTGGCAATTTTGCAAGCATTTGAAGGGTGTCTTCCTTCGCGATAGTGGATAAGCGATCAGCAAGTAACTCAATATTATCAGCTTTCTTTTTTATTTGTGCATAGTCAGGATAGATACTTGGAAGAGCTACAAGGGTGCTATCATAGTAAGCTTTCGATTGGATATAGTCACTATCATTAAAATAAATTTCAGCCAGTTTTAAATAGGCTAATCCCTTTTGAATCACATTCTGTGTGCTTTTTGAGATCGCATTATTGTAGTTTTCAATCGCTTTTTCAATGTTATTTTCCTCTGCGTAGCTGTTCGCAATTTGAAAATAAATTTGATCAAGAAAATCAATGTTTTTGCTATCTTTTAATAGGGCAGCAATTTGTTTTGTTCTATTTTGTGGATCTAGGCTAACTTTGTTTTTAAGATTAATTGAGCTTAATTTGGCATTAAAAGCCATTTCAAAGGAAGCATTGCTCTTTAAAACTCTGGTATAGTTTTTATATGCATCTTCTGCCTGCCCGTTTATTTGCTGAAGCTGAGCTAAAAGGTAAGTCCAGCGTATTTTATTTGACTTACTTGTTTTAGAACTAATAGCTTTTTCAAGCATATTAATCGCCTGAAGATCTTCCTTCGCATAGATATGTAGTTGCGCACGGATAGCGAAAATATCTGCGACAGACTTTTTCTCTGTATTTACGTATTTTAAAGCAGAATCAATGGAGCTATAGGCTTCCTCTAACCTGTCGGATGCTATTAATGATCTGGTTTTCCAGGATAAAGAGGCTTGTTTAATTTCTTTTTCCTTCGGATAATTTTGGTAGACATAATCAAAAAATTCAACGGCATTAAAAAAATTAGACTTTAAATGATTTGCCTTTCCGATTAGTAAATAGGCTTCATCTACATATTTACTCTGAGATTTCTCATTTGCAATGGTGTTTGCCTTTAATATTGCTTGATCTAATTTGCTTAACTCTCCTTGTGAGTTGCTTTCATTAGCTTCTTTGAAAACAGAGATAATTCGGTCATAATCATCGGAATGAGCCAATTCAATATTTCTCTCACTTTCATTTACAATTTCATTAGCATTATAAAGAATGTTGAAATGGGCAGTCAGATTTTGCATATTTCTGCTCGCAACAGTCTCTTTTTGGGGATTGCAGGAAGAAAAGCTCAATCCAATAGCTAAGCTTAAAAATAAAAATTGTCGTATAACTTGATTTTTTGATCTCAAATTAATTTTCTTTAATTAGTATAACAGAAACTATGCAAAGATATTTTATCAGAACGGAATTGCAGTCATAAATATAAACTCTTTATCTAAGAAATTGTTAGATCAGCTCATATCAAATGGTAATTTAAATAGGAGGATGCGTGTTTTATTAAAATTAGACATTTATTTTTCCTGTTTTTGATTTTTTTCGCAATGCAAGGCTTTATTTTAATAATTTTGTAGCATTAGTTTTCAATGATGGAAGAGGAAAGAAAAAAGCCAAATTCTGACAATTCTAAAGGTCAGTCTTATGCAAATTTTGCAAAATACACGGGTGTAGCTTTCCAAATGATGGCCATTATTGGAGGATCAGCATTTATAGGATACAAAATTGATCAATATTATGATCATAAAGTTCAATATGTTACGGCTATAGCTTGTGTTTTGGGCGTATTTTTATCCATTTATCAAACTATCAAACAATTGAAAACATGAGTTTTAATCGCTTTATAATTTATTTTATTCTGTTTAACCTGTTTTTAGCTGCTGCTCCCTTGTTGGCTGATTGTTTTTTTTCAGAAAGAGGCGTTTTAATCCCTAAATTTTGGTCGATGTTTGGGATATTCTCATTCATTACTTTCAATATTTATATAGTTGCTTCTTGGAGAATGAGAATAAGTGACCAAGCTTCTGCACAGGCACTACTCGCAAGCATTACAGTAAAAATGCTTTTTTGCATGATTATAGCCTTTGTTTATATTCAAAATTACACCTTTGATCCGATTTATTTCGTGGTCAATTTTTTTTATCTGTATTTCTTTCATACAGTGTTTGAAATATATTGTTTGTTGTGTAACTTGCGCAACCAAAAAGTTATGTAAATTCCTTATAATAAATGGATTTGAGCCATATTTCTAATACAAAAAAATTCTTCAGCCTTGCATTTTATGCGGTTTTCTTTTCGCTATTGAGTTTTTCTGCTTTTTCAGAAGAGCATGCAGCAGCAGATTCTTCTAAGGTTTCAGCTACTGAACAGCATGTTGAGGAAGCAGACGAAGATATTTCTGAAGTTATTCTTCACCATATTGCAGATTCACACGAGTGGCATTTTTTCGGCCATGTTTATATTCCGCTTCCAGTAATTCTTTGGACGGATAATGGACTAAAGACTTTTCTTTCAAATAAATTTGGTCATAATGATCATGGGACTGAAATCTTAGATCTAGAGGGTACAAAGCTTGTGAATTATCATGGCAAGTATTATTATCCATCTGATGTTAAAAGTGCTAATGGCACTTTCATTACTTATGATGCAGAGGGAGGGGTTTTGAATAAAAAGCCGCTCGATATATCTATCACTAAGAACGTTGTTTCACTACTTATATCTGTTACAATTCTTCTAATTGTTTTTATTGGCGTTGCTAATTCATATAAAAAGAGAGAGGGTAAAGCACCTAAAGGAATGCAATCTTTGTTGGAGCCGATTATTTTATTTGTTAGGGACGATATTGCAAAGCCACAATTGGGACATAAATACAGAGGTTTTATGCCTTATTTATTGACGATATTTTTCTTCGTTTGGTTAAATAACTTATTGGGATTAGTTCCTTTCTTTCCGGGAGGAGCAAACGTGACTGGAAACATCGCGGTAACGATGATGTTAGCACTTTGTACTTTTGTTTTAACTACAGTTAATGGAAATAGAAATTATTGGGGACACGTATTTACACCACATGTTCCATGGTGGTTATATCCATTAATGATTCCAGTAGAGATTGTTGGATTAATCGTGAAGCCTGTAGCATTGATGATACGTTTATTTGCAAACATTACAGCGGGTCATATTTTGATTTTAAGTTTAATATCTTTGATTTTTATATTAAAATCAGTATTTGTCGCAGGTATCGCAATCCCATTTGTATTATTTATCAGTGTGATTGAATTGGTGGTAGGTTTTATTCAGGCATTCATTTTCACTATTTTGTCGGCCTTATTTATAGGTATGGCGGTGGAAGAGCATGTTGAGCATTAATTTGAATTATTTTTTGTTTTATATATATATTTTAAAAATCAGACTATGATCGTAGGAAGTATCGCAGGTATCGGTGCAGGTTTAGCCGCTATCGGAGCAGGCATTGGTATTGGTAACATTGGTGGAAAAGCTATGGAAGGTATGGCTCGCCAACCTGAAGCAGCATCTAAAATTCAAACAGCTATGTTAATCGCGGCAGCATTCGTTGAAGCGGTAGCATTATTTGCTGTGGTTGTTGCGTTCTTAGGAACAAGGTAAACTAAAAAAATGAGGCCTGTGCGATTGGCACCGGCCTTATTTTATTATTTTGATTGATTATTAAACAATAAACAAATGATATTACTGGCATTAAATCCATTGGTTACTCCGGATCCGGGCTTATTCATCTGGTCGACAGTTACTTTTTTAATACTGTTTTTCCTTCTAAGCAAGTTTGCTTGGAAGCCTATAGTTAAGGCTCTTGATGAGCGTGAGCGTTTTATCGAAGATTCTTTGGCAAAGGCTGAAATGGCGAAAGCTGAAATGGCTAAATTGATTAGTGAAAACGAAGATCTTTTAAAGGAAGCGCGTTTAAAGCGTGATGAGATTTTGAAAGAGGCGAAAGAGATTAAAGATCAGATCGTTAATGATGCTAAAGAACAAGCTAAAACCGAAGGTTCTAAGCTTATTGAAAAAGCAAAAACCGAGATTACTAATCAGAAGCTTGCCGCAATGGCAGAAATAAAAAACCAAGTTTCTAGCTTGTCTATTGAGATTGCTGAGAAAGTTTTGCGTAAGCAATTCGAAGATCATGGAAAACAAGAGGCACTTGTAAACGACCTTCTGAAAGAAGTAAAACTTAATTAAGAATTTTGTTAATCTAATTTGATAAGACAATAAATTAACAAATCGAATTATGTCAGAAATACAAGTTGCATCGCGTTACGCAAAAGCTTTAATTGATCTGGCGGCTGAGCAAAATATTGTTGAGCCGGTTAAGAAAGATATTGAGTTATTTATTGATACCTGTAAAGCCAATGCAGAACTTCAAGCTATTCTAAAAAATCCGATTATTAGCCTTGAAAAAAAAGCGAATATTTTGGATGCTATATTTGGTGATAAGCTGAATAAAATGATTCTTGAATTTTTCAAAATAGCAATCAGGAAGGGTCGTTCGGGTGTTTTATTTGCTTCAGCAAAAGAATATGTTAATCAGTATAATGTTCTGAAAAATGTAGTGAAGGCAACAGTTACTTCCTCTTCAGCTTTAAGTAAAGAAAATATTAGTCAGATTGAAGCAGTAGTAAAAGAAGCAACTAAAGGTGAAGTAATTCTTACTTCTCATGTTGATCCTGCATTAATTGGTGGCTTTATTCTTAAAGTTGGCGATAAACAATTTGATACAAGCTTGTCGGGTAAACTCAACAAACTTAAAAAAGAATTTCAACAAAATTAATTACCCCAATCCCATAATAGGGCAAAAATTGCTTCCAATAGGGGTGGGAGCGTAAGATTTACAATATAAAACTCAAAAAATACTACTATGGTAGAGGTAAGACCAGATGAAGTTTCGGCGATTTTAAGACAACAACTGTCAGGCTTTAAATCGGAGGCCGAGCTCGAAGAGGTTGGTACTGTGTTACAGGTGGGTGATGGTATTGCTCGCGTATACGGTTTAACAAAAGTTCAATCAGGTGAGCTGGTTGAGTTTGAAAATGGTTTGCAAGGTATCGTTTTGAACCTTGAAGAAGACAATGTAGGTGTCGTGTTACTTGGTGCTTTTGATGAAATCAAAGAAGGTGCTACGGTAAAACGTACTAATAAAATTGCTTCTATCAAGGTTGGTGAAGGTATGCTTGGCCGAGTTGTTAATACTTTAGGTCAGCCAATAGATGGCAAGGGACCAATTACAGGTGATACTTATGAAATGCCTTTGGAGCGTAAAGCACCAGGTGTAATTTATCGTCAGCCAGTAACTGAACCATTGCAAACTGGTATCAAAGCGATTGATGCGATGATTCCAATTGGTCGCGGACAGCGTGAGCTTGTAATTGGTGATCGTCAGACTGGTAAGACTGCAGTTTGTATTGATACCATTATCAATCAAAAAGAATTTTATGAAGCAGGAAATCCTGTATTCTGTATTTATGTAGCTATCGGTCAGAAAAACTCTACTGTAGCTCAAATATTAAAGGTATTAGAAGAAAATGGTGCTTTACCTTACACAGTAATCGTTGCAGCTTCTGCAGCTGATCCTGCTCCAATGCAGTTTTACGCTCCATTTGCTGGTGCTGCAATTGGTGAGTTCTTCCGTGATACGGGTAGACCAGCACTAATTGTTTATGATGATCTTTCTAAGCAAGCTGTTTCTTACCGTGAGGTATCTTTACTTTTACGTCGTCCTCCAGGTCGTGAGGCTTATCCAGGTGACGTATTCTACCTTCACAGTCGTTTGTTAGAGCGTGCTGCAAAAATTAATCAAAATGATTCTATCGCTCAGTCAATGAACGATCTTCCTGAATCTATTAAGCACATCGTTAAAGGTGGAGGTTCATTAACGGCTCTGCCAATTATTGAAACTCAAGCTGGTGACGTTTCTGCATATATCCCAACTAACGTGATTTCGATTACCGACGGACAGATATTCCTTGAGTCTAACTTGTTTAACGCTGGTGTTCGTCCCGCAATTAACGTAGGTATCTCGGTATCTCGTGTAGGTGGTAACGCACAAATCAAGTCGATGAAGAAAGTTGCCGGTACGCTAAAGCTTGACCAAGCTCAATATCGCGAATTAGAGGCCTTCTCTAAATTCGGTTCTGATCTTGATGCAGCAACAAAATTAGTACTTGATAAAGGTGCTCGTAACGTTGAATTGTTAAAGCAAGCGCAGTTTGCACCTGAAACAGTTGAAAAACAAGTAGCTATTCTTTATGTTGGTACCAAAAACTTAATGAGAAATGTACCTGTAAATAAAGTTAAAGATTTTGAATTTGAGTTTATCCAGCAGATTGAACAACGTCATCCTGAAGTTTTACAAGGGCTAAAAGCTGGTAAATTGGATGATAGCATTACAACTGTTCTTGAAACTGTGGCTAAGGAGCTTAGCGGTAAATATTAATTGAGATATGAGATAATAGATGTGAGATTTGAGGTACGTCTCACATTTCACATCTCACATCTCAGGTCTCACATCTCACATCTCACATCTCAATAAGATGGCAAATTTAAAAGAAGTAAGAAATCGTATAGCATCTGTAACCTCAACTCAGCAGATTACTAAAGCCATGAAAATGGTTTCAGCAGCTAAGTTGAAAAGAGCAACAAGTGCAATTGTTCAGTTGCGTCCTTATGCGAATAAAATGAGGGATATTTTATCCAATTTATCTGCTACCATGGATGGATCAAACTCTCCTTTTACTCAAGAACGTGAGCCGAATAAGGTTTTGATTATTGCTATTTCTTCAAATCGTGGTTTGGCAGGTGCATTCAATATGAATGTAATTAAAACTACCAATAACTTGATTAATGATAAATATTCTGAACAATTTCGCCAAGGTAATGTACATATCGTTGCCATCGGTAAGAAAGTTCAAGATTTTTATGAGAAACGTAAATACAATGTTATTGGTAATAATAACGACCTTTTCTCTGATTTAACCTTCGAAAATACCTCAAAAATTACTGAGTCTGTCATGGCTGGATTTCAGAAAGGTGAATATGATCGTGTGGAGTTGGTTTACAACCAGTTTAGAAATGCAGCAGTGCAAATTCTTACTACAGAACAATTATTACCTGTACCTAAGTCGGATATGACTAATTTGACTTCTTCTCAAACTGATTATGTTTTAGAACCATCACAGGAGGAAATTGTAGAACAACTAATTCCGAAATCTGTAAAAACTCAAGTTTTTAAAGCTGTTTTAGATTCTCATGCTTCAGAACATGGTGCTCGTATGACTGCAATGGATAAGGCTACTGAAAATGCTGGCGACTTATTAAAATCGCTAAAATTATCGTATAACCAAGCCAGACAAGCAGCAATTACAACCGAATTAACTGAAATTGTAAGTGGGGCAGCAGCATTATCTAACGGATAATTAAATTTTAATTACAATATTTTGTAAATTTGTATTTCTAAATAAACTGAAATGGAAGATTCTTTAAATAAAAATAACTCAACTGCAGAAGCTAATAATCCTTCACACTACAAAACTATTGTTTTAGGTATTGCTATCGGTTTAGTAGGTATTTTTCTACGCTTTACAGGCGATTGGCCGATGATAAGCATCGTTTCTAATGTACTTTGGGTACTTGGATCAGTAATTTGCTTAAGAGCTGTTCTTAGAATTTTAAAATAGTCTTAAATTATATAAAAAAGGCTCATATCCTAGTGGTTATGAGCCTTTTCTGTTTTATAGCACAGCCAAATAATATTTTCAATAAATATTGTACGCTTCTTATCTCGGCTTATACTTCGATTCGTTAAGAATTTTTTGTGCATCATTTTCGTTCATTAACTGCTGTAAAGTTAACTCTGGATTTTTATCCATATACTTCTTTACAATTTGCCAGCCAGTCCAAATTCCTAATTTAGGTGCAGAGTCAGATTTTTCGCCAATACCAGGTGTGAAGGGCGCCTCAGCTATA
>NZ_JBIIPN010000217.1:0-2751 GCF_044342615.1 Daejeonella sp.
AAAAGAATCAAATGAATATTGTTTTAATGATCCTGAATCTTTTCTCACATCAATTCAATTATTAAGAAATTATTATTTAGCACTTTCAAGTAGTTCTAACAGGTTCAGAACCAGTTTTGAGAAATTGCTTTTAGACTTTACTAGTTTATCTGTAGTTCCAAAAATTGGAGATGACATATTAAGAATAATGCACGAAGATGGATTTGGTATTGGGGCACTCCTATTGAAACCCATGTTTGATGCTGAAAAAAAATATGAGGAAGAGTTTAAAACACATGATGAATATGTAAAATATTTGGAAAAGTACGTAACTGATATTAATGCACTTGCAGACCAAAAATTAATATTAGACACAATTAGTTTCCTCATTAAACTTGGAAATATACTTGAGGAAGATGAGTCGCCAAGTGGTAATTTATCTGCTCAAGACCGATATTTTCCGGTATTTTTAATCTTAAAAACAAATCCAAATTTAGAACTAAACACATTGAAATCAGTTCTAAAAGAAATTGACTACAAAGGAGTAGACGAACTTTTATTAAAGGCTTCTGGCAATTTTAAGCAACTGAGCAATGAAGAAAAGTTAGGGCTTATCCTTTATGATTTTATCCTTTGGGATGAACCAGATGCAGGCCTAGATATCAAGTTGGCGGATATAACTGCCGCAAGATCTATTTTTTCGCTTGCGACCCAAAATGCCTCTCTTGGAGAAGAGCTGATCGGTGGGTTTAATGACAATGCTTCTTTTGAAATCTTCCAGTTTTTTAACGTAGAGTTCAATCGGGCAGGATTTCATGAGTTCTGTTTGGAACTTTGGAAGGAACTTTCTGCTGAATGGAACATCGAAATCTTGCAAGTATTGGTGGCTAAAGTAACGCTTCGTTTCCATCCCGCTACCTACAAAAACAATCCTGTCTTGGAGGATTACTTGGAAATCTATTATCCAGTACTCGATCTTTCTGATATACCTAGTTCGGATGTTCTGGATTCTAGTATAGTAGAATCTAAATCTGAAGAAAAGAAAGAAAAAGGAACTCAAGAAGCAGCCGCTCCCAAGAAACAAAAGGCGGTTCCCGAAGATAAAGGGAAGAAAAAGAAGGAGCCTGAGAAAGGCCCTTATATCCTTGATGAAACTGAAAAAACGTTAAAAATAACTTCAATGCCACACAGTATTTTGTTTGTTCTTCTACAGGTGGGATCAAAGTTAGATCGGTTTACCGAGGCAGAAATCGCAGACATCCAATCCACCGCCGTTACTATGGGCGAATGGTTTGATATGGACGAAGACGAGTGCTTAAAAGCACTTCATGAAACCCTCGAACTCTTGAAAAAATGTAAAGCTATTTTCAATAACGATGGGATGGATGCGTATGTGTTTTTAAATTGCGTGGGGATTTACAATAATGTGTCCGATGAAGCAGTTCGGGAGGACATCATTCGATACATGAATGACCTAGCAAATGCCGATGGCAAAGTGACATCTAAAGAGAAAGAGAACTTACATTTCTATGGTATGTTGATCAGACACGGTAACGTCGATTTCAATGATCCTTTAAAAAATTTGGTTGAAGAAGCTGAAAATAAAAAATCTGCTCCCGAAACTAAAGATAAGCCTCAAAAGACTAAAAAAGTAAAAATTGGCGAGCACATAGTTATTGATGCATCAACAAATACGCTCATCTGCAATCTATTTCATAAAATATTGTTTGTTATTATTAACACAGGTTCGAATTTTAAACCAGTAGGAGAATATGATGAGTCAGATCCTGAAATTTTAAGGTATACCGATGATGCAGTTAATGATGTATCCCAGTCGGCAGTGGCCATGGGAAGTTGGTTTAATTATGATGAGGATGATTGCGCAGACTTTTTAAACGAGACCTATGAAATGATTGGAGAGTTAAAAAAACAATCGTTCATCTTATCGGATATAGCTGCTTCTTTCTGCTATATTATCCATGAAAAAATTGATACAGATGAAGGTCGAAATGATATTGTTAGATTCATGATGGATCATGCACAAGTTGATGGGGAAATTGATGAATTAGAAGACATATATCTTGATTTAAATAAGAGTAAGATTTTATTTGGCAGACTATTTTAATTTATTGATTTCTATTAAAAAATTTATTTACAGACCTGTTCAAAGCTTTGGATTTAAATTGTTTTTTATTCAAATTTAACGTTTGAAATCATAAAAAGCCACTGAGGACACTTAGTGGCTTTTTATTTTTAGAAACTCTTTCTTGGATTTTAGTCTTCTCAATTATAGTATACCGGATGTTGTACTAAATGCTTTTACAAAGAGCAAATATCCGAGCTATTGATTTTACAATAATTGTGAAAAAATAATATTAAATTAATTTATTGAATATGAACACAATTAAAATATTTTTGGATTTAAAAAGATATTTTTAAATTAAGCAAATAATCTACCACTATCATTTAGAATATTAATAATTAATCTCTTAGGGTTATTTATTAAGCCTATAGCTAAGAAAAATATGGCATCAGAATCATCAAACAATTCAAATTCAGGATTAAGTTTACAGCAGCAATTATTTGCTGGCATTAAAGTGGTATATCCTGCTGCGGAAGCAAAGAAAATAAATAAAGATAATTTCCTCGATATCTACATTCCATCTGTGAGTCCTGCTAGGGGAACTCATTTATTTTTTAACACCGTTAAAGGAGCAATTAAGGTCGGGTATTATACTAGAGATGAAGATTTTATCAATAAGGTTGTTTCTC
>NZ_JBIIPN010000218.1:0-2734 GCF_044342615.1 Daejeonella sp.
TTAAAAGGCATTTTAGGATATACTGAAGATGAAGTTGTTTCAACTGATTTCCTTGGCGATGCACGTACCTCAATTTTTGATGCAAAAGCAGGTATTGCTTTGAATGATAATTTCGTAAAGGTAGTTGCATGGTACGATAATGAGTGGGGTTATTCCAATAAATTAATCGACCTAGTTCAGCATATTGCTACAGTAAAATAAGAATTAAACCTCATTTTATAAATTAAAAAAACCCTGTTTCATATCAGAAACAGGGTTTTTTATGAAATATTCTCAGATATTGGTCTCTTAAAGACTAAGCCTGCTAAGGGTGGCAAATTGACTAAAGTCGAATATTTTCTACCATGCCAAGCCTTCTCCTCAGATAAAAACTCTGTATCATTAAAGAGGCCCGCTCCATAAAACTGTTCTTCATCAGAATTCAACAAGAGCTTCCATTTTCCTTTAAAAGGCAATCCTACACGCCATGAATTTCTTGGAACAGGAGTTAAATTAAGAATGACCAAAATATCATCCTCTGGATTAAAGCCTTTACGGAGGTATGCTAAAATCGAATTATCAGCATCAGATCCCTCAACCCATTCGAAACCAGACTCGTCAAAACTCTTCTCGTATAAAGCGGGTTCAGATTTATAAAGCAGATTCAGTGCGGTAACTACCCTTTTAACCCCTTGATGCTTAGCATGTTCTAATAAATGCCAGTCGATCGATTTATTAAAATCCCATTCATCAACTTGTCCGATTTCATTGCCCATAAAAAGACATTTGGTCCCTGGATGGGTAAACATGTATAGATAAAGTAAACGGAGGTTAGCAAATTTCTGCCATTCATCGCCAGGCATTCTATTGAGTAGGGAGCCCTTTTCATGTACCACCTCATCATGAGAAAATGTGAGCATGAAATTTTCTGTAAATGCATAATAAGTACTAAAAGTTATCCCCTGATGTTCAAATTTACGATGTACTGGATCCTTACCAAAATACTCAAGGGTGTCATGCATCCATCCCATCATCCATTTCATTCCGAAGCCTAATCCACCTAAATGAACAGGCCTAGTTACCCCAGGAAAGGCAGTAGATTCCTCTGCAATAGTCTGTATATCAGGAAAATGAGTATACAGCGATTGATTTAAATCTTGAATAAAAGAGATAGCTTCCAAATTTTCCTTCCCACCATTAATATTGGGGAGCCACTCCCCTTCTTTGCGCGAATAATCGAGGTAAAGCATAGAAGCTACTGCATCCACACGTAAGCAATCAACATGAAAACATTCCATCCAAAAGTGGGCATTACTAATCAAAAAAGATTTTACTTCACTTTTGCCATAATTAAAAATATAGGATTTCCAATCGGGGTGAAAGCCTTTTTTAAAATCATCATGTTCAAAGAGGTGGCTACCATCAAAACGAAATAAACCATGCTCATCGCCAGGAAAATGGGAAGGAACCCAATCTAGAATCACACCTATTCCATTAAGATGTAATTGTTCAATGAGGAACATCAAGTCTTGCGGAGTACCATAACGGTTTGTAGCGGCAAAATATCCCGTAATTTGGTATCCCCAAGAGGGATAGTAAGGGTGTTCCATCAATGGCAGAAATTCTACATGTGTAAATCCAGTTTCTTTAAGATATGGAATTAAGATTTCAGACATTTGGCGATAAGTTAAAAACTCGTATGGCGATTCAAGACTTCGCGACCATGAGCCAAAATGCATTTCATAAACAGACATCGGTTTATTTAGTCCATTATGTTCCTTTCTATTTTCCATCCAAGAATTATCCTGCCAAGAATAGGCCGTATCCCAAACTGTAGAGCAAATTGATGGTTGTTGTTCCCATTTAAAAGAAAAAGGATCAGACTTTTCAAGAATTTGGCCTTTTTGGCTACTAATTAAATAATTATAGCGTATTCCTCTTATAATTTCAGGAATAAAGATCTCCCAAATACCTGAATCATCAGACCTCTTTTTCATTGGATAAGTTGAGGACTTTAATCCAATAAATTTTACTGAAATCTTCTTTGCATTTGGAGCCCAAACGGCAAAATATATCCCCTCAATACCCTCAAAATTGACCACATGAGCACCTAATTTCTCATATAATTTAAAATGTTTGCCAGATTTAAAAAGGCTAATATCTAAATCATTAAGGAGAGAAAAGGACTTAGAAATAACTGAATCTGATCCTTTTTGTGGAGAGCTTAGTGCTATATTATCTTTTAGCATTATATAAAATTGAAGCTTATAAATAAAACAAATACCTTATTATCAGGAAATTATATCAATCATTTTAAAATTCTTATTGCATTTAATTCTGAATTGTTTTAATTCATCAAATGCAATAGAGCCTTGAAATTCGACACCATCAATTAAGACTTTTTGAGGAGTGAAAGGGAGGCCAATAATTTTAAGATCATATAAGTTATACATGGGATTGAATAAACCCTGAATAGATTGCGAAATATGCATTGAAGCTGCGTCTCCACTTATTATAAATTTTTTCTCGAGATAAATATTTTGTTCATAGGCAAAAGTTTCATCATTATCTTCAAAGCATATTGAGCTCACCTCATATTCGGAGAAATATATTTGATAGATCATTTCTACGACCTCGAATTCACCAACATATTGCATTACCGGAGCCTCGGGAATTACTGAGCCAGCCTTTACAAAAATTGGCATAGAATCAAGGGGAGCGAGTACTTGATGCTCTCTCCCACCCTTTAATAGCT
>NZ_JBIIPN010000021.1:0-28307 GCF_044342615.1 Daejeonella sp.
GGCGTTTCCGGATTTTTGGGGTAAATCGCAAGGGGCGGTACCACCTTGCTAGGATATAACGCCCTGTCAGGGCTAGGATGACGATATTAAGGCATTTTATGTGCCTAAGCAATCCTAGCCCTGAAGTGGCGCTATACTTGATCGATGTGGTGAAGCCCATCAAATTATAGCCCAATATCCTAATAGCCGAATAGTAACAGATTTATAACCTCCCATCCACCCAACCCTTCTTCAATACCGAACGCGTATCAAAAAGTATAGTATCCGAATTTTTCAATTTCCCAAAATCAAAGGATAAGAATTCCTGGTGCGCTACTGCGAGGATAATGATTTGGTAGTTTTGCTGATAAATATCCTCAATAAGCTCAATTTGATGGTGCTGTCGGACTTCTTCCTTTGAAGCAAGGGGGTCATGCACATCCACAGAAAGCCCGAATTGCTTTAATTCATCGATCATATCAATCACCTTCGAATTCCGAATATCGGGACAATTTTCTTTGAAAGTAATACCCATAATAAGGGCTCTAGCACCAATAGAAGGCACATTTTTCTGCACTAAAAGCTTCAAGCATTTATTCACCACAAAGGAAGCCATTTGATCATTCACTTCCCTTCCGGATAAAATAACGCGTGGTACATAACCCAATTTTTCGGCTTTGTATGATAAGTAATAGGGATCTACACCGATGCAATGCCCACCTACTAATCCAGGTTTAAAATTCAAGAAATTCCATTTGGTTGATGCCGCTTCGAGCACTTCTGTCGTGTCAATATCCATTTTATCGAAAATGAGGGCTAATTCATTCACGAACGAGATATTTACATCGCGTTGCGCATTTTCTATGGCTTTGGAAGCTTCCGCTACACGGATAGAAGAGGCATGGAAAGTCCCAGCTGTAATGATGGAAGAGTATAATTGATTCACTAAAAGCGCTGTTTCTGGATTGGAGCCTGAAGTAACTTTAATAATGTTTTTCAGGGTGCGTATGGGGTCTCCGGGACTTATCCGCTCTGGCGAGTAGCCGCAAAAGAAGTCGCGATTATAGCTTAATCCGCTCTCTTTCTCGAGCATTGGTACACAATCTTCCTCAGTACATCCCGGATAAACGGTAGATTCATAAATAACTACATCTCCCTTTTTTAATATCCCACCTATAGTTTTAGAGGCATTGAGGAGCGCGGAAAGTTCGGGTTGTTTGTGTTCATCTACCGGAGTCGGGACGGTGATGATATAAATTTGGCAATCAGCAAGATCGGATGCGAGATTAGTAATTTTGAGTTTTGAATCGGATAATTCTTGCTTTGTTACTTGCTTGGTATTATCCTCCCCCTCGCGAAGGGCATCAATTCGAGCCTTATTTAGGTCAAAACCAATTAATTGGTACTTTTCCGCAAAGGCAAGCGCTAGCGGCAAACCCACGTAGCCGAGTCCGACGATACCAATTTTCAATTCTGACGATAGTTGAGGGAGCATTTGTTTTTTGTTGGGGGTAAAGATAGGGGGATAAATTGAATTTAACCAGTATGTCATTGCGAGGAGGCACGACGAAGCAAACTCTTGCTAGCAGGAAAGAGATTGCTTCGCTACGCTCGCAATGACAAGGGGGATACGCTCGGAATGAAAAGAGCTTCACTCGCAATGTTAGACATCAGTTTTTAAGCGCCATGTCATTGCGAGGAGGCACGACGAAGCAAACTCTTGCTAGCAAGAAAGAGATTGCTTCGCTACTGTCCGTAGTGTTAAGCGCAGCGTCACTACTGTCCGTAGAGTTCAGCGCAGCGTCTCTACGGATTAACAAATAATGAGAGTCTTCAGACTCGATAACAACAAAAACAACCGCTTATTTACCATTATCTACCGTTTAATAACTATTCTCCAAAATAATAAGCTCTCCGCTTAACTTCCAGCTAATTTAATTTCCAAAAAAATATTAAAAATTAATAAAATGTCGGATAGAGGTTTTTTAATTCATGATCAATTTGCAGTTCATTTTCTTACCTTTTCTGTCGTGGAGTGGGTAGATATTTTTCAAGAAAAGTATATTCAGATATATTCCTTGAAAGTCTAAAATTTTGTCAAGAGCAAAAGGGCTTAAAAGTTCACGCTTGGTGTATAATGAGTAATCATGTACATCTAATTTTATCTACAAATGGAATAAAACAACTTTCGGACGTGATTAGGGATTTGAAAAAGTTCACTTCATATGCCATTATCGAAGCAATTAAGAACAATCCAAAAGAAAGTAGAAAAAGATGGATGTTATGGATATTTAATAAGGCAGGGGAGTTTAATGGTAGAAATACAAATTATCAGTTTTGGCAGCAAGACAATCATCCTGTAGAATGTTCTACAAAAGAAATATTGTCTTCAAGAATGAAATATTTACATGAAAACCCGGTTAGAGCAGGAATTGTACAATTTGAACAGGATTATTTATATTCCTCTGGTATTGATTATTATGGCATGGGGAAAGGTTTAATAAAAATTGATTTTGTATGAATCAATGAGGGAATTTGATATTAATGGATATAGGGGAGTCTGAAGACTCCCGATATTGAATAATCCGTAGAGACGCTGCGCTTAACTCTACGGACAGTTGCGATTGCTTCGCTACGCTCGCAATGACAAGGGGATACGCGCGCAATGATATTCCAAATCATTCCGGAATGACAAGAAAAAAACACAGTATGACTCCTCTTTCAAACTTCACCTACCTCACCAAGCCCAACAAATACTCCCCATACCCACTTTTAACCAGCGGTTCGGCGATTTTGCGAAGCTGTTCTTTATCAATAAACTTCATCTGGTAGGCAATTTCTTCGATACAGCCAATTTTAAGGCCCTGTCTTTCTTCAATCACTTGAACAAACTGTCCTGCTTGCATCAGGGAATTGAAGGTACCTGTGTCGAGCCAGGCAGTCCCGCGACTCAAAACACCAACTTTTAATTTATTTTGCTTCAAATATTCTCGGTTAACATCCGTAATTTCATATTCGCCACGTGGTGAAGGCTTAATATTTTTGGCAATCTCTACTACCGAATTATTATAAAAATATAAACCCGGAACGGCATAATTAGATTTTGGCTTCAGAGGTTTCTCCTCAATAGAAAGCGCATTAAAATCCGCATCAAACTCCACCACACCATAGCGCTCTGGATCGGAAACCTGATAAGCAAATACTACCCCACCCTCTGGATGTTGAATGGTTGGCAATAAACTACTGATAGAATCGCCATGGAAGATATTATCACCCAAAATGAGTGCCACATCATCATTCCCGATAAATTGCTCGCCAATTACGAAAGCCTGTGCCAATCCATTAGGAATAGCCTGCTCAGCATAAGAAAAATTACAGCCAATGCGTTTGCCATCACCCAAGAGCTTCTCGAAATGTGGAAGATCATGAGGAGTAGAAATGATTAAAATATCCTTAATACCGGCTTGCAACAAGGTGGAGAGCGGGTAATAAATCATCGGCTTATCATAAACCGGCATCAATTGCTTACTTACTGCGAGCGTTAATGGGTGGAGTCTCGTGCCCGAGCCCCCTGCGAGTATAATTCCTTTCATTGCTTGTTTATCCTAATCTAAAATCCGTGGATCAATTTATGAATATCCTTCAAAGGTAATTGACTTATTCTGAGAATAAAGAAAATAATATACTAAAAATTAAGGAGATATCAAAGAGAATTCGATTCTAACTTAGCCTTATCCACCAATTCTTGATACCAATCGGCACCATATTTACGAATTAAAGGCTCCTTAAGAAATTGATATACAGGCACTTTTAGCTCATTTCCAAAACTACAAGCGGGACTACAGATATTCCATCTGTCGTAATGCAGCACCTCAAATTCGGGATAATTGGTAATTCGGATGGGGTATAAATGGCAAGAAATAGGTTTTTTCCATGCTATTTTGCCATCTTCATAGGCCTTTTCGATGGAACATTTGGTGATGCCATTCTCCATAATCACGTAGGCACATTCCTTATTGGTATCCACACATGGCGTGGTATAATCACCTTCAAAATCTTTTACATAGGTGCCAAACTCTTCGATTACGGCTATCCCCTTTTCGGTCATGTAGGGCTTTATTATGGGATAAATCTCATCGAGAATAGCCAATTCGGAGCGCTCGAGTGGTGCACCAGAATCGCCTTCAATGCAGCAAATACCTTTACATTTATTAAGATTACAGACAAAATTTTCACGCACAATATCTTCGTGAACCAGGGTATTTTTAACTTCAATCATAATTTATCTTTTAGCTGTCCCCATCGAATATTTTAGTCCCTCGGCATTAATAAGTTCTAAGGTTACCGAGCCAACCAAAATTTCTACATGAGCTTTCACGGGAATGCGGTTTGCATCATCCGTGATCCAAAGATATAATTTACTATTCTTTCTAAAGATTCTGCCGGGTTGTATTGATGGACTAAATTTAATACATCGGATATAACCGAGCGAAGTTTTCACCACTTCCTTACCCACATATTGGATATCCATTTTACTGATGCCATCACCTAAAAAATAATCGAGGCTAAAGGAATCGCCTTCTTTGAGTGTAGTGATATTCAAATTGCGCGCAAAATAATAGGCCGAAACCACATCAAATGTTTGTCCGGTAGCCTTAAAAGTCCCATTATTAGAAACCACTTTTTTCTCATCCTGATAAAAGCGAGCCTTATCATTACGACGATAATTGGCTTCGCGAATATTTTCGGTGTAGAGGTATGGCGCCATGGTTTTCTTGTCAACATAAGAGTCGTAGCGGTTTCTCACTTTATAGAAAATATTGAAAGATCCAGCAGTGCGTCCTTCGGCAACTAGGTGAAAAACGGGATTATTATCAAAAAGAGTAGTACTTTCTTCCACACGAATGGAGGCTTCGGCGGCTGTAATAAAACCATAGCGCAATCGGTAGTCTAGGCGCTCCCCCACTTTAAATACTGGCTCTCCATTGCTTTTTACCGCTTGCGCGAAGATGGAGTAGCAAGTGAAAACAAGGAAGCAGAATATAATTTGTGTTTTTAGCATGTTAATATTGCAAATTTAGGAATATGTAAGCAATAATTTTGCCATGATTGGGGGGGGGGATGCTTGTCCTTCTCAAAAGAGAGCAGGAAGAGGAGAAGAAATAATTATTTTCCTGCCAGATAGATTGCACCTTATTTAATTCCTGAATTTAGGGGAGTCTGGAGACTCCCATTATTGTACAATCCTTAGAGACGTTTCACTTAACTCTATGGACAGTCTAGACGACCCATCTTATATGAAGAACAGGAATAAATTCCTGCCTTTAAAGATGGGTCGAGCCTATGGCTCTTTTATTTACCAGTAAAGAACTATTTACCAGTCCCATCGGGACGACCCATTTTGTAGCAATTGATTTCAATCCTTTGCAATAAATAAAATCAATCGAAAAAAAACACATTTTAGATTTCCAGAGGAGATTGCTTCGTGCCTCGCAATGACAAAAAACACAGTCCCGTCATTCAGGGCTTGACCCATATCATTCCGAGCTTGCCCCAGAACGCTTAAAAATCGGCACCGTAGAACACGGTTCACCATACATAATGCTCTTAGCTACAGTATTCAATTTACTTGTGATATCAATATACGCTGAATCAGGGACAGGAATCTCGCCGCATCCTTTAACCACAACGCGTTGATCACGATATTTCTCCAAATCCATTTTACTCAATTCACGATCAAAAAGGACTGTTTCAAGTGTTTTTAGGTCGCCAAACACCACCGTTTTTGCATAAGGTGCCATTTTACTTGCCAAAAGCATGTAGGCCCAAGTAGGCACAATAGCATCTGCAGAACAGCCTATAGCTACATGCTTACCCGCATAGCTTTCCCAATTATGTTCCTTCACAAACTCTCTAAAATCTTTCTCCTTGAGCATGAGTCCGTGGAAAAGATTATCCTTGATATCGTAAAAAAAACGTTCGCCTGTAGGATAAAGTTCGGATAGGTCGAGACTTATCAATCCGCTTTGTGCTACTTTATTGACTATATTTTCTTGAATGTCCATTGCTTAAAGATTATTTAACGATTTGCAAGCTAATTTATGATAAGCTATTTAAACAAAAAATCCGGAAACGATATTATCGATTCCGGATGCAATTTAATGAATTAAGGTATTAAAAGAATTTAACACGATTGTCTTTAATTTCAGATTTGTCACGTAAAACTTTAAAGGCTTCACCTGCAGCACGCTGCTGAATGCCTTGTGCTACCTGAACCTTTTGTTTAAACACATTTGTAAGCGGTGCAGGATTAGTAAATCCATTTACAACAAAAGCATACACTCCGTATTCACCTTCAACAGATTTTGATAATTTGCCTGGCTGTGAACCAAAAATTGTACCTACTACTTTATTTTCTTGTGAAAGTCCCGGAATTACAGGATTAGCAAACACAATATTTTGAACTGGAGTAACAGGCTTTCCAATTTTTTGTGCTACTTGCTCAATTGAGCTTGAACCAGTTAATGCCTTATTCATTTTTTCAGTCAGCATGCGAGCCTTTACACGTCTTACCACTAATGGCTCGATACGCTTCTTCACTTGTTCTAATGGTAAAGTGCCTTTTTTCAAGACATCTATCAACTTAGCGACAGCAAATTTATTTTCCATTTCAAATACTTGGTTGGAAACATCGCCTTTATCTGCATCAAAAGACCAACGTACAATCTCACGTGCACTATTCAATCCTTGAACTGATGCTTGAGTAGCAACAATATTATCAGCAAGCACCTTAGAATATCCTAATTTTTTAGCTTCCTCATCAAACGATTTATCATCTTTAGCTGCGGCAAGGAATGCGGTAGCCTTTTTATAAGCGTCTTGTTGAGTTTTACTACTTGTAGAAAGCGATTTATCAAGCAATGCCACTTTAGCAACTCTAGAAGACCCTATTTGAGCATTAATTTTGATAACGTGAACTCCAAACTGAGTGCTGATTACTTTTAAATCGCCAGTATTACCATTAAATACTGCCTCTTCAAATGCAGGAACCATAGCACCTCTTCCGAATGTTCCTAAATCACCACCAGTGTCTTTAGAAGCATCTGTACCAAATTTAGCAGCTAATTCTGCGAAGCTTGCACCACCTGCAATCAGGCTTCTAATTGAATCAGCTTTGGCTTTCGCCTTATCAATTCCACCTTCAGAAGCAGGATTTATTAAAATGTGACTTGCTTTCACTGAATCAGGTCCTACTTTAACATCTAATACCTTCGCCATTTTGTACACTCCATTTGAGAATACTGGTCCGACGAAGCTACCCGCAGATGCTCTAGAAACCAAAGAATCTATTGCTGGATCTAGCTGACCCTTGCGCACATAGCTGATTGGTAATTTTGTTTCAGCATTAATGCTAATAAATAAAGAATCATTTTTGCTTGCTCTGAAATCAGCAGCAACTTTCTGCACTGTAGCAATAACTTCAGCAGAATCTGTTTTTGAAGGGTTAGCGTCAAAAACAATATACTCAAAATTTCTGGTTTCAATTGGATTATTGAAACGGAACTTATTCTCGTTATAGTATTCTGTATAATCTTGATCTGTAGGTTTAACCTGATTATCAGGAATTGAAGCATAATCAAGGTTCACATAATTGAAGTTAGCCAATTTATTACGCTGACCATAATCTTCTTTTGCTTCAAGAGCGGTAACATAGATGCTATTTTTAATCAAATTACCATACTTCTGAGCAATTTTATTGTCGCGAAGATTTAAAAGAAAAGCCGACCATTGTAAGCTTACAGGACTATCGCCTGGCTGGGTCTTCACGTTTTCAAGGAAGGCATTCAGCTGAACTCTGTTTACTTGTCCGGTTTGTGGATCACCAAAATTTTGAACGATTTGTGGATCAGGATTTTTCCCTGTTACCATGTCATTCATCTCATTTTTACTTACCTGCAGACCTAAACGTACCATTTCTTTCTTTAAAAGAAGCTTTGAAACCGACTGATTCCAGGCATTTTCAATAATGTAAGCAGTCATTTGAGGGTCTAGATTTGTCTGACCCATTTGTTGCTTAAAGTTATTAGAGCTTTGTTCAACTAATTCGTTAAACTGTACAATATCAATGGCTTCACCATCAACTTCACCAACTTCTGTCTGACCTGCAGTTATAAATGAACTACCAACCTGCAATGCGTCGCTTACTAAGAAAGCAACAATTGCGAAACCAATAGCCCCAACGATGATTATCCCTGCACGGTTTCGCAAAAAACTCATTATTCCCATATCCGTATTTTTTATACTAATTCTTAAAAGAGGGCGCAAGATACAAAATTTGAAAAATAAACAAGAGAAAATTAGATAATCAATAAATTAATGATTTTGATAGTGAAGGGATTAGGGGAATAAGAGGTTATAAGCTAGCAGTACCGTTCATTTCGAAAATGCACTTGTTCATTGCGAGTACCCCAATGTCATTGCGAGTGCAGCGAAGCAATCCATCAAAATTACATCAAGAGATTGCTTCGTGCCTCGCAATGACAAAAAACACACTAGGTCATTGCCGCCCCAAAACTAAAACCCCTGCTGCTCCCTTAACCTCAAATCGCCAGTTGATTGCACAATTTCATAATATGAAAAATCTTCATTGGCCCAGAAACTGGTACCGTATAGAACATTATCTTTGGAGCTAATTATCACGAGTTTATCTGAGAAGAATCGTTTTAAAGTTTCATCCCAAATTAACTCATCCGACTTAAACGTTTCGCCTTTAATATTGGTAACCACCACATTACGCTTTAGCTCTACCCTATTTTCCCGTTCACGGCGAATGGCATAATCTGATTTTACTCTGCTAGTCTCCTGCTGATTTTGATCATAAAAAATCACCGTTACGCCCTTTCTCATTTCGATGTATGGCTTTTCGGTCTTAAAATTCAATAATTCGGGGGTAATGAGCTTAGCTTTTACACGCGCAGAGTCGCTATAAATTATTTCTACGCCAATGGATTTATCAACTGGGACAAGCATTTTCTTGGCAGAAATCTTCTCTACATCGCGCAAATTGTTTTCACAAGCAAATTGCAGAACTATCCCAAGGGAAAAAACAGCACCGGATATGCAGCGCCGGATTTTCATAAATTATTCAATATATGATTTCTGGAACCACTTATCATTCAGTGTGAAACCAAGATGAATGTTTACGTAACGGTCGCGTACCAAGTTATTAGCCAATGTTCCACGATTACCCACTTCTGTTGAAAGGTTAATCTTATAAAAGCTGGATCTGTTACGTGGCAATGGGAAACCGAATCCGAATGTCACAGCATATTGGTTAATATCGTTATTGCTTACCTGAACAAAGGTCTTATCGTATTTAAACCCAAGTCTGTAATCAATTAATTTAAAATATCCTGAAACAGAATTCGCATCTGGAGTAATTTGTCCGCCAACTATAATCCCATAACTATCATTTAATCCCGGATTAGTACTTCCCTCTCTAAAATCGGACCATCTGCTATAATTAATATCGGCACCAATCAACCAAGAATTAGTTTTTTCGAATGCAAAACCTGCGCTATGTGAAATTGGCATTTTAATTTTATTCTTCGCACCCTCAGCAAAAAAAGTACTATCGGTGGTAGCCAGTTCATTACCTAAAACATCCTTTTTATAACGGGTTGTAACAATATTATTCTTAGAATTAATACTGCCCCCTGCATTTCCGGTATAACCGAATATAAATTTAGACTCACTATTCAAATCCGTAGAATACTGAAGTCCGTAGTCATAACTCAAACCACCCACTGCATTGCTATACTGTGTACGTGAGTTAAAAACTGATGTAAGTTCATCGGCGAATTCAAAGGCTCTGCTTTGCGTTAAATTCCCAAAAAGGTAAGCCATATTAAAGCCAAAGCTAAAGTTCTTACCCAATTTAAACCCATAGCCTAAATAAGCTTTTGATACTCCACCCTCTCCAGCATAAATATAATTGACTTTGTTTGTATCTACCAATCCTGAATTACTGAATTTATATCCCAAATCGGTATAAGGCAATAAACCAAAACTAACTGCCGAAAAACGATTTACCGGCACACCAAAGGTAATGTGACTCAAAGTAGAATTGAACTGCTTCTTTCCAGTAATACCTGTTTTACTCAATTCACGAATATCCATGGAAGCGCCTACATCAAAAGTTGTTAGTTGTAGAGTAGAATATGAAGCTGGATTGGCTAAATTAATATTATCATAAAGAGTTGGCTTACGTAGCCCCTGGCTTAATCCTGCCATTCCTCTATTTTGAGGCAAAAATGAGCCTTTCAAATCCCCAAGTCCGAATTGTGAATAAGGAGAACTAGACGTAATTTGTGCCATTGCTGGTAAAACCATTGCAAGCAGTAGGCAGAAGAATATACTATTAACTTTTTTAATCATTTTGTTGGATAACTTCGTTTAAACCAATTAGTACCAAATCGGGCTCGGTTTTTAAAGTGTGTGCAAAGATGCTATTTTTAAGCCTGTAATCAAAAAAAATCGCATCGCCACCGCAGAGAAATACCTCCAATTCAGAATATTTTGAGTTATAAAGCTCAATAAAGCCCTTAATCTCGGCTAGAGTTCCGTTTACGACCCCCGACAGCATTGCGCTTGGGGTATCATAACCTTGCCAGTCTGAGTACTCACTCAAAGCTATATCAGGTAGCCTTCCTGTAAATTGATGCATCGCCTTGAGCCTCATATTTAAACCAGGAGAAATGCTACCTCCTTCATAAACGCTATTTTTATCAATTGCATCATAAGTAATGCAAGTCCCCGCATCAATCACCATACAATTCCGCTCAGGACAAAGAGATTTAGCCCCTAAAATTGCCGCTAGGCGATCTAGGCCTAGGGTTGTCGGACTTTTATATTTGTTGATTATTCCGTTTGGCAAAGAAGCCGAAAATCGGACATAATCTGTTTTTTCTTTGAGCAAATCTTCCAAATTGCTGATATCCTCATTTACGGAAGAAATAATGCTATGTGTTATTTCAGGACTTTCAAGGTATTGTGCTAAGATGTCTAAGTTGAGCTTGTCTACTTTATCAAGCTTTACCAATTTTTTACCTTGAAAAACAGCGACTTTCGTTCGCGAATTGCCTATATCAATTACCAGTTGTGCCATTGAATAGTTAGAAATTAATGGTAAAAATCAGCAACGACAAAGGAACCTTATTTTGAAATTGAATGAAAAAAATCGACTTAATAGACCTAAATTGGGCATTTTGCGACCAACTAATAGCTATTTCTTCCGAATTAAAATTGCATTTCAATTTCATAATACAAATCTATTCAATTTTTGAAAGTGACGCCATCCCATTGTGTTAAAAAAGGTTAAAGCGATGTTTTAGAAAAATTGAAAGTAAACAATGGATCCAATAAGCAGGAAATATAAACTCTCATAAACCCATCTGCGATTAGCATGAAGAAAATAATAAGCCATTAAAGCTGCTACGGATGGTACGCATAATAAAAAGTGATATAAAACTAATGTCGATTTCAAGTAGAAAGATGCCAAAGCAAGAATGAACATGAAAAAAAGCAACTGAAAGGATTTACGTAAATGCACTACACTCCTGAAAAAATTCTTCTGAACATGGAAAAAACCAAGAATTAAAATAATTGCTACGGGAATTAAAACGAAAGAATCGTAAAAATTGATATTGAAATTGGCAGGGAACTTACTTCCCAAAGGAAGCCAAATTTGGTAAAATTGAACTAAAGAATCATTCCAAAAATAATATACCGCTAAGAAAAAGAAAATAGTCATGAAACCAACAATTACTGACACCCATTCTCTCCAATTAAATGGTCTGAATATAACCAAGCTAATCCAAATCAAGGGTAACATAGATATAAAAGGAAAATAAAGTATGGTGCCAAGGGCAACAATCATTCCTAAATCATACATTACAGAACTCACCTGTTGTTTTTTATAAATACTTAAAAAACGCTCTATCATAATGATAATCAGGAAGTTGCAAATTAAAGTAGGACTTAAAACTAAAAATGGACTAAGTAAACTCCCTGCGGTTACATAAAGTAAGGCTGGCAAGAAGGTCTGCTTGCCCATAAGACTATAAGCATTAATTATTCGATTAAATAAAAATGCTTGAGCAATTAAAATCAGAAGGGCGATAAGGAGGTTACTTGTGGGACTAATTCTACTATTCTGAGGGATGTTTAATAATAACCTAGAAAATAAATCATTAAATTCAAAAGCAGTCTCCTGAGGCAAATTGATAAAAACACCTATTCTCAATAGAAAAGCAATGAAAATCAATAAAATGATATTTAAGGGATTAATGCTTCTGAACTGCTGAATCATCTATTTTGTTGATTTTCTAGAAAAATTAGATTTAATAATCAAAGTTAGCAATAAAATTTAGATGCAATATTGATATAAAGGCGTTAAAGGGGCTTTTACAAGGCGCTTAAGATTATTGTCATTTTGAAGGAGATGACAAATTATAGAAAACCAATGATAATTAATGAGCAATAGCCTTTTTTATACGTTTTAGTTGTTTGATGTGATGAAGGGTATGGACTTCAATAAATCGGAGCCATTGCAGGGCATTTAGGAGCTTTAGACGTGGATGTTCAACTTTTTGATTGGGATCTGCTGACTGTATCTGCTCCTGAGTTTCGGCCAATTTGGTTTTAAATTTAACTAGCAAATCTTCAGCCTCTTTTTTAGTGATTTTTTTTGCCAAGGCTGCAATTCTTTTGGGTGCTTTGATTTTTCCCGGTGGGAAGGTCCCAAAAAATAAGATAAGTCGCGCAGCCCAAAAAATCGGCTTTCTACTTATAATTCCCTTGCCTTCAATACAGGTTTGAATGGCGGTAAGTGATAATAAGCCAGAAGAAAAAATATGCGAATATGTTTCGGAGTACGACCAACTTTCATCTTCCGGATTTTTTTGAAAAACCTCTTCAGAGATCTCTTCAAGAAGATTTTCATATACAACTACTGCGTTCAGCAAAGATTGGTAGCTTCGTTCAAGACTCATAAAAATTCGGTTAAGTCGCTCAGACATTTAATTTGATGTCCCACATCTTCTGGCGCTTCTTTGCCTTCGGGATTAAAATAAATTGCTTTCATCCCAAAATTTTGAGCCCCTCTAATGTCTGCTTCAATGCTATCTCCTATCATCATACTTTCAGAGACATGGGCATCAGCAAGACTCAATGCATGTTCGAAAATAGCTTTATCTGGCTTGTTTATCCCAACAACTTCCGAAATAATTACATTATCGAAGTAAATTCCTAATCCATTATTATGTATTTTCATCTCCGTAGATTCTTTAAATCCATTGGAAATCACATGCATGCTATACTTATTTTTAAGATAAGATAAGGTTTCGTGAGTCTTGGGAAAGAGATTGGTTTTTGTGGGACAAATATTTACGTAATCATCCTCAAATTGACGCGGAATATGTTCTGGGGAGATTCCTAAATCGATAAATGTTTTAGAAAATCGTGTCTCACGAAGTACTTGTTTCGTAATTTTACCAAGGTGATAATCTGCCCAAAGCTGATGATTATTTTGGGTATAGGTCTCAATAAATTGATTGGCAGAGTGTAGCCCTAAGTCATGAAGTTTATAGGTGTGATAAAGTTCATGCAGGGTTTCTTCTGCATTTTTATCAAAATCCCAAATGGTATGATCGAGGTCGAAAAAAAGGTGCTTGTAGCGCATCAAAATAAATATATCTTCAAAAATACGCTAATATTAGGCTAAGCATTAAAATAAATTGAATTTAAATTATTCTTTCACGCCATAGGCTAAATCGCCAGCATCGCCCAAGCCTGGTACGATATAAGATTTGGTGGTTAACTCCTCATCTAAGGCGCCAATCCATAATTTTGCTTGAGGAAGATGTGCTTTTATATGCTCCAGGCCCACTCTACTTGCAATAATACCCACAATATGAAGCTCCTTAATCTTATATTTTTGCAATAATTCTTTGCAACATAAAACCATGCTTTCGCCAGTGGCTATCATCGGATCGGCCATAATCACGATTTTATCATTTAAGGAGGGTGTAGAAATATATTCGATCTCAATGATAAACTCATTGCCCTTAGTGGTTTTACGATAGGCCGCGATAAATGCAGAGTCGGCCTTATCAAAATAATTGAGCATACCTTGGTGCAATGGTAAACCAGCTCTAAGTATTGTAGCTAATACCGGTTGCTCTTTTAAAATATCAATGGGGGCAGTCCCGAGACTAGTCTCAAACTCTGTTTCGACAAAATTCATGCCTTTGCTGATCTCAAAAGCAAATATTTCGCCCAAGCGCTCCATATTTCTTCGGAAACGCATACTGTCTTGTTGAATCTCCGAATCACGTAATTCTGCAATAAAATGATTCGCAATGGATGGGCTGTCGCTGAGTATAAATGCCATGCTTAAATTTACGAAATATTTATTCTTGAAGCTAATTTGAGGCCTATAAAAAATAATTATTATGCTAGCATAGTAATCATCCTTTGGTGTTGTCACCGTAGCACCAACTTATACTGTATACTATCTCCACCCTGTGGTCGGTGTTATCAACCTATCAGCTAATATCTCCCGCAGATATCGCAGAATTCCGCAAATTGTTTCTGCGCTCATCCGCGTTAATCTGCGGGAGCATTTTTTTGTGCGTGTAGCAGATTTATATTCTGATTTGATGGGAGATAATTTTATCTCTCGCAGATTCAAGGGGATTTTACCAGACATGATCTCGCAAAGGTGCAGAGACACAAAATTTCCTCTGGTCGGTGTTGTCACCGTACCAGTCGATAGCGGTATAATTTCTCACTAATTAAGTTATTATCACGTTTCCATCATTCTAAAAATCACTATCGTAACGTAGAGAAGGTGGTACGGTGACAACACCGACCACAGGAGCAAACTCACTATCTTAATGTAAATATAGGTGGTACGGTGACAACACCGACCACAGGGAACACACCGAATAATAAAAGCTGGTACAGTGACAACACCGACTAGAGGACAATCTTACTAAACCTGTCCATAATACTCGCTACATCTTTCTTATCTTTGTAATATCCAATGGAATTTAAACTCACATCCGAATATAAACCTACAGGCGATCAGCCGGAAGCAATCAGACAGCTGGTTGGGGGAATAAATAATGGCGACCATTATCAAACTTTATTGGGTGTAACTGGCTCAGGAAAAACCTTTACTATTGCCAATGTGGTGCAAGAAACTCAAAAACCAATTCTTGTACTTAGCCACAATAAAACGCTTGCTGCGCAACTCTATGGGGAATTTAAGCAGTTTTTTCCTGACAATGCAGTAAATTATTTCGTTTCCTATTACGATTATTACCAACCAGAAGCTTATATCGCTTCCTCAAATACATACATTGAAAAGGATCTTCAAATCAATGAAGAAATCGAAAAACTTCGCCTCCGTACTACCTCTGCACTCATGTCGGGACGAAGAGATATCATCGTAGTTTCATCCATATCTTGCATTTATGGTATGGGAAATCCTGAAGATTTCGCCAATTCGGTTTTTCGCTTCGCAGTGGGTACAAAAGTGAGTAGAAATGCCTTTTTACACCGTTTAGTAGAAATTTTATACTCGCGAACTACCACCGATTTTCGCCGTGGAACATTCCGAGTAAAGGGCGATACCGTAGATATTTATCCGGCTTACATGGATTTTGCCTATCGCGTTTCTTTCTTTGGGGATGATATCGAAGAGCTAAGTACCATCGATCCCGCCTCTGGGAAAACCATCGAAAAAATGACACACGTAGCCGTCTTTCCAGCCAATTTATTTGTAACGCCAAAAGAACGTTTTACAGAATCTATCTGGTCTATTCAGGAAGAACTGGAAAGCAGAAAGCAGCAATTTATTAATGAAAAACGCTTTTTAGAGGCCAAGCGACTAGAAGAAAGGGTAAATTATGATTTAGAGATGATTCGAGAGCTGGGATATTGTAGCGGAATCGAGAATTATTCGCGCTTTTTTGATGGAAGAACTCCAGGAATGCGCCCTTTCTGCCTTCTGGATTATTTCCCAAAGGATTATCTCATGGTAATTGATGAAAGCCATGTTACCGTTCCGCAAATACGGGCTATGTATGGTGGCGACCGATCTAGAAAGCTTTCTTTAGTTGATTACGGATTCCGATTACCTGCCGCATTAGACAATAGACCGTTGAATTTCAATGAGTTTGAATCACTTGCCCCACAAACAATTTATGTGAGTGCTACGCCAGGCGATTACGAAATGGAACGTACAGAGGGTGTTTTTGTGGAACAGGTTATTCGTCCCACCGGACTTTTAGACCCCATTATTGAGATTAGACCCGTTGGTAATCAGGTAGATGACCTGCTTGATGAAATCGACAAAACAGTTAAAATGGGGGATCGCATTTTGGTGACAACCCTCACTAAACGCATGTCGGAAGAGCTCACAAAATATATGGATCGCCTTGGAATAAAGGTGAGATACATTCATTCCGAAGTAAAAACATTGGAACGTGTAGAAATTCTCAGAGACCTACGATTGGGTGTTTTTGATGTTTTAATTGGAATAAACCTTCTCCGTGAGGGATTAGATTTGCCGGAAGTATCACTAGTTGCCATCCTAGATGCCGATAAGGAAGGCTTCCTTCGCTCTGAGCGCGCTTTAATTCAAACCATTGGTAGGGCTGCTAGGAATGATCGTGGCCGTGTGATTATGTATGCCGATAAAATTACAGATAGCATGCGGGTTACCATAGATGAAACCAACCGCAGACGCGAGAAACAAATGGCCTACAATGTGGAGCATGGTATTACGCCTCGTACGGTAGGTAAATCGCGCGAATCAATCATTGAACAGACCTCGGTAATGGATTTTAAAGGTGGTGTTCAAAAAGCTTATGTTGAAAAGGAAATGACGGATAATTTAGCCGCAGACCCAATTGTTCAATACATGACCAAGCCAGAACTTCAAAAATCAATTGATAAAACTAAAAAGGAAATGAGCTTAGCAGCAAAGGAAATGGACTTCCTCATGGCAGCTAAATTGAGAGATGAAATGTATGCACTAGAACGAATTATGGGGGAACGTTTTCCATGATAATTGTGAAATTATATTCAATATATTGATAATCAATAATTTAAATAAATGAACGGTCAGAATAGAAAAGATATTTTTCCGGGATTAGAGGTTGATATCATCCTAAAAAAAGATCAACGTAGCGGCAAGAAAACAAGGGGAATTGTTCAAAGTATCCTGACAAGCGCAACCTTTCATTCTCGTGGGATAAAAGTTAGGCTAGAGGATGGTCAGGTAGGTCGCGTAATTTCTATCGAAGAAGAAATTTGACCAATAATTGTAACATTTAATGCGCTGAAAGGCTAATCAAAAATTTATCTCTTATCTTTGCATTATATAATTTTTTAACATGGGATTATTAAAATTTCTATTTATTACCATCTGTATTTTATGGCTAATCAAAATGATTGTGCGCTTGCTTTTACCCATATTATTTCAGAATATCATCAAAAAAGCACAAAATCAAGCCAGTCAAAGGTATCAAGAACAAAATCCTAGTCCCGATGGTCGCATCAGGGTAGATTATATGCCTCCAAAAGCTAAGTCGAAGGTAGAAGATGCTGGCGATTTTGTAGACTACGAAGAAATTAAAACCCCCTGATCTCTAAAAATTTCTTATTTCTAAAAAATATTGACGATAAAAAGCTTGTTTTTAAGCTTAATTTCGCAGAAATCAATAATTTCCATAGATTTATTTTCACAAAGCTCAATTACAAGCATTGCAGGTTTGAGCTTTTTTCTATTTTTGACATTCAACTAATTTATGCAGAATGAATAACTGGTTTAAAAACAATGGTGTACATCTAGCCATTATAGGAATATTTATCGCGCTATGCTTTGTGTATTTCAGTCCCGCCTTACAAGGTAAATCCTTATATCAAAGTGACGTCCTCATGGCCAAGGGCATGCAAAAAGAGATCATGGATTATAAAGCAAAGGATGGGAAAGGTCCGCTCTGGACTAATTCGATGTTTGGAGGTATGCCAGCTTACCAAATCTGGGTTCAGTATCCAAATAACGTAACAACTTATGTTATTTCGTTTTTTAAGACCGTTTTCCCGAATCCTATTGATACTGTTCTTTTATACCTTTTAGGCGCTTATTTATTATTCTGCGTGCTCAGAATTAATCCATGGCTAGCTGCTGCTGGTGCTATAGCATTTGCATTTTCATCCTATAATTTTCAAATTATTGATGCAGGTCATAGCAATAAAGCCATGGCTATCGCATTTTTCCCACCAATTTTAGCGGGTATCATCCTCACTTTTAGAAAAAAATACCTCTTGGGGGCTGTTTTAACTGCTCTGTTTTTAGCAGTTGAAATTAGAACAAATCATATTCAGATGACTTATTATTTGTTCATCGCCCTACTAATTTATGTGGGAATTGAATTGTATCATGCCCTAAAAAATAAAGAAACTAAGGATTTTATTAAATCATTTAGCTACCTATTAGTAGCATCTTTGCTTGCTGTAGCTGTAAATGCGGGCATGCTATGGACAACCTACGAATACAGCACAGAAACCATCCGTGGCAAATCAAATTTAACAAGCGATAAGGCGGCACCAAGCAATGGATTAGATCGAGATTATGCCTATCAGTGGAGTCAAGGTGTAGGTGAGAGCCTTACATTTTTAGCTCCAAATATTTATGGTGGTGCTTCGGGTGCAAACCTTGATGAAAAATCGGAAGTAGCAAAAGTTTTATCTTCAAAAGGTATTCCAGCAGAGCAAATTGTACCCGCTATTCAGCAATTATCTTCCGTAGGGTTAAGCACCTATTGGGGCGATAAACAATTTACTTCTGGTCCTTGGTATTTTGGAGCAAGTATCTGTTTCCTTTTTATTCTAGGACTTTTCATCGTAAAAAACAGAATTAAGTGGTGGATTTTAAGTGCGAGCATTTTATGTCTTTTACTTTCTTTTGGAAGACATTTACCATTTCTTTCAGATTTATTCTTTAACTACTTCCCACTCTACAATAAATTTAGAGCTGTTGAGTCGATTTTGGTAATTGTTGCCTTCTTAGTCCCAGTTTTAGCGATTTTAGCTGTAAAAGAGGCTAGCACTCAAAACGAGACTCCACAGAAATTACAGAAAAGCTTGGTTTATAGTCTAGCAATTAGCGGTGGTATCTTGCTAATTTTGATGGTATTACCTGATGCATTTCTAAGCTTCAAATCTCAAAATGATGGATTTTTCACCGAGCGCTTAATGCAGATAACCAATGGCGATAAGGGCTTTGCCGATGCTATCACAAATGCTTTAGTTCAGGATAGAATTAGCTTAGCAAGAGCAGACGCTTTCCGTTCGTTGATATTTGTTTTGTTAGGTGCGGGACTAATCTGGATGCTTATCAAGAAAAAATTGAATCCACAGATTGTATTTGTTGCTTTGGCGGCAATCGTTTTATTCGACCTCTGGAATATCGATAAACGCTACTTAAATAATGAGAAATTTGTTGATGAAAATGTATTAGCGCAGCAAACACAAGCTAGAGATGTGGATCAACTGATTATGAGAGATCAATCTTATTACAGAGTATTTGATCTTACCCAAGGAAATCCATTCTCAAACTCAATTCCTTCTTACTTCCACAAGAATATTGGCGGTTACCATGCAGCTAAATTAAAGCGTTTTCAAGAGGTATTAGACAAACAGTTTAATGGAGCAATCAATGAGGATGTTCTAGACATGCTAAATACCAAGTACTTAATCACTACCAATCAGAGTGGAGATAAACAAACCATGATTAATCGCTCAACTGCAGCAGGACACGCTTGGTTTGTACAGCAAGTAGAATACGTAAAAAATGCAGATGAAGAAATGATAGCAATCAGCAGCTTCGACCCTAAAAAGGTGATGGTTGTAGATGAGAAATTTAAGCCGCTTATTGATGCAAAGAAAACTGGTTTTGATGCTAATGGCTTCATTAGATTAACAAATTATCACCCTGATCACATGACTTATGAATATTCAATCGGTCGTGATGCTTTAGCAGTATTCTCAGAAATTTGGTACGATAAAGGCTGGAATGCTTATGTAGATGGAGAAAAGATAGCTCATTTCCGTGCAGATTATATTTTACGTGCTGCGCAATTGCCAAGTGGTAATCATAAGCTAGAATTTAAGTTTGAACCTACATCCTACTATACCGGAGAAATCATTTCTTTAATCGCTTCAATACTTTTAGTGCTTTCATTAGGTTATGCGATATTTTTGGAAGTGAAGAGAAAAGAGGAAGTAAAAGCTTAATTAATTTATTCTGTCGTGGCGGGGGTTCACCCCCGCCCATGTCAAGCATAGACACGCCTAGTCATTCGTACGCCTATGCCTCAAATAATAGAAAACCAAATTAAAGGCAATAACCAAATGGTTAAAAATAGTAGGAATTAAGCCGTAATGCTTCACAAAAATCGAGAAACGCTCTACCAAACTCTGTCGGTGTTTCTTCTTTGACATGCCCCCAACAAGATATTTAGCAACAACAGCCTTCACATTAACAATTTTCTTTGCCCTTTTCGCTGCTTTCAATATCCAATCGATGTCAGAACTCAGTTTATAAGTTAAATCGTAAGGCTCAGTGAGGGATTTACGGATGTAAATAGCCTGGTGACTAATACTCATCCCATATTTAAAATCATTCCAAGTAAAAGCTTCAGGCGCTTTATGCCTCCTCTGACCTAAGCTTTGCCAAGCATCATCAAACATTTCTGTCTCACCGTAATAAATATCAGCATCGTCACCACTAGCAAATATTCTTTCAACCGTATTTGAAGCATAAATCTCATCTCCCGAATTCATAAACAAAACATAATCACCTGTAGCCAAGGCCAAACCTTTGTTCATGGCATCATAAATACCTTTATCCTTTTCAGAAACAAGCTTAGAAATACGAGATTCATATTGCCTCAAGATATCAATGGTACCATCATTCGAGGCACCATCAATCACCAAATATTCAATATTTGAATAGCTTTGATTGAGCACTGAAAGCACCGTGCGCTCAATGTCGCGAACATTATTATAAACTATCGTAATTACGCTTAACTTAGGCTTAAACATGCTTATCTAACAAAGATTTATATAATTCAATGTGCTTTTGGGCAATAATTTGCTCCGAAAAATGCGCTTCAACTGTTTGTCGGGCATGAACATTCAATTCAGGCCTATTCGCCTCCTTATAAAGCCAGAAAATGCCTGCTGCCAAATCAGGCGAAGATTTATATTCGGCCAAATAACCATTGTATTTATGGCTTACCATATCGGGAATACCACCGGTAGTAAATGCAATAACAGGAGTACCGCATGCGAGACTTTCCATGACCGTATTAGGTAAATTATCCTCCAAAGAAGGTGCTAAAAAGGCATCAGCTGCACTGTAACATAAGGCCAATTGTTCATCATCAGAGATTGTCCCAAGAAAGGTGGCTTGGATTGGGAATGCAGGTACATTCTTTTCATCTCGATTCCCAAAAACAATCAATTCAATAGAATCAGGTGAGATTTTATGATTATTTATAAAAAGTTCAATCGCCTCCTTCAAATAAGTTGTGCCTTTATGTAAATCCTTACGGGATGGCATAAAACCACTCATTAAAAGAAATTTATCGGGATTTAATCCTAATTTTTTACGGGCCTCCAATTTCTCGCTTGGCTTAAACACAGCAGTATCGAGCGTATTAGGAATATTCACAAGATCTGCCGAAGCCAATAGACTACTCTTTTTAACCGATTCGGCCATCCACTTACTAGGGGCAATAATGTTTAAATTTAACTTACTATAAGCCTTCAACTTCCTTTTCCAGATACGATGTGAGCTGTCATCTACCCCTGAATATTTTAAAACAGGGCAATCACCACATTCTTTCATAAAATGATCGCAATCGTATCGCACATGACAACCACCGGTAAAGGCATTACTGTCGTGGAAAGTCCACACAATGGGCTTATTTAAATTAGCTAATCGCGCAATATCCTCCGGACGCAAAAAAGCATGATTTATCCAATGTAGGTGTATAATATCTGCCGATTTCAATAATTTATTTCCAGAAATATCCTTTCCCCAAATAGGGAATGAAAAAGGAATGGGTACATTTTTACTGAACAATTTGGCAGTCATTCGTTCCAAAATAATTCCAGCCGCAGAAAACCACTTCGAGAAAAATCCTTTAGACAGATTTTCTACCTCGGGGTTATCCCTAAATAAAAAATTTACAGCTAATACAGACTCCACGCCCTCAGCTTTTAAAGCCTTGTTTAGTCGCATGCAAGCCCTACCTGCACCCCCGTTTCCAGCGTATGTATTTAAATGAATGATTTTCACTACCCAAAAATACAATTCATAATGCTAATTGTCAGAATAATCGGAACTCAAACATATTTCCCGACTAAATTTATGTGCATGTCTAATCTTTTTGTTTTCTTTGTTATCACATGGAGAATCAATTAACCGACCGTACATTCTGGACTAGCTATTGGGAATCAAAGCCCGATCTAGCTATTTCTATAGATAAAAACTATCTTTTTCATCAATATTTGGAAGAAGTCGTTTTTAGAGATAAAAGCAAAACTGCCATAGAATTAGGTGGTTTTCCAGGTTATTACTCCATTTTCCTAAAAAAATACTTAAAGGTTGAAAGCACCTTATTCGACTATTTTATTCATCCTGGGATCCTAAAAAATGTTCTAGAGAAAAATAATTTAAAAGAACATGACATCAAGCTTATTGAAGCCGATTTATTTCAATTTAAAGCAACAGAAAAATACGATTTGGTGCTTTCTTGCGGATTAATCGAACATTTTAAGGATACCAAAGATATCATTGCTAGACACTTGGATTTTTTAAATCCAGATGGAACCCTTTTTATTACTTTACCAAATTTTAGAGGGGTAAATGGCTGGGTTCAAAAAACCTTCGATCGAGAAAATTATGACAAACACCACATCGAATGTATGGATCCAAACTTGCTGAAGAAATTCATGGAAGAATTAGGCTTAAATGTTATAAAATCCTCATACATAGGAAAATACAGCGTATGGCTTGAAAATAAAGATCAAAAATCTATCCTCACAAAAGCCTTCATAAAATCCATTTGGTATATCGGAAAAGTATTCACTAAAATATTCCCATTTGAATCGAGAGGTTTATCGCCCTACATTCTTTTAGAGGCTAAAAGGAAGCATTAAATTCCCTTAATTTTCTCTTTAGCAAAGCGAATTATTCTTTGCCAGAAGCTTCCCTTACGGTTTTTGAGGAAATTTTTGATGGATTGATATACCAAAACATTTTCTTCGATTTTTTCAGGAAAAGTTTTTATTGCTTGCGGATTTATAATCACATGGTAAATATCATTCATACCCGAATGAATACCCGTACCATCATGCCCAATATTATTAATGAGCGATTTGGATGGATTTAAGGTGAGTCCACCCCTTAAAAATATAGATGCATACCACCGAATTGCCCATGAATTATTCTTACCACTTTTGAATTCTTGAATTTGCTTCCAAAAGTTCATGGTGCCCTCAATAGAAAATTGATGTTTCTTTTCTTGATCAAAGCGGCTAATTATCAAATCAATATCATGCTCAAAATGCTTCCATGCGCGATCCCAAGTTGCCCAACCCCAACTCGTAGCCGCACGATAAAAGAAGGTATCAGGTAAATTTTCTTCCTTCAAAGGATACATATAAGCACCAATATGCATCACCGTATCTTCATTCTGATAACGATTTAGAGCATCGTTAAAATATTGCAAGGTGTACATGGAGCTAATCAAATCATCTTCAAATACAATGATCTTACCATACTCTTTTACCAAGCGACTCACACCATCAATAATCGAATTGGCAAGTCCCATATTAGATTTACGCTCAATAATTTCAACATGCTTAAAACCATCAACCTGGCGAATAAAATCCCTTACTTCAGCTACAAGTGATTGATTAGTAGTGTCTTTAGCCGCATCAGAAAAAATATAAAGCCTTGATTCTTCAGCCATTAAATTTTGCTGCAAAAACTTAATCGTACGCCGAGTATGTTCCGGACGATTATAAACGAAAAGTGCTATTGGAGCAAAATTTTGCATGGTTATTGTTATGGCTCGTGAATGTTAGCCGTTTAATAATACGTAAACCTGTAATTTTAGTTTGGGTAGCTCTCTAACAACAATCGTCCAGATTAACTCATCTGAAATATTGTCATAGCTATGTATGATTCGATTTCGAGTGCCGATAATATTTTTTGCCTCGTCAATTGGAAAACTATTATCAATTTTTAATATTCTATTAACAGCTTCACCGATGATTTCAAGATTCCTCTCAACAGCTTTTTTAGTTTTCAAGTCGCTTTTGTAAGTATAAAAATCTTGTTCTTTCCCTACAAATTCAAAAATTTCATCAATGCTTTGCTGAATGTCTAATAACCAGGATTTAATTTTAATATCCATAGATTTTAACCTTGTTATCTTCCAACTCTTGTCTGAAAATAGGGTTTTTAATCGCTCTTTCTTCAAGCAAATCAACTTGTCGCTTAAGCAAAATTTCTAGTTTAGACTTTAGATTAAAATAAAGGTCAGTATATCTAAATGGGTCTTTTTCCTCAAAATCTACAACTAGGTCTATATCGGATAGTTCATTAAAATCATCACGTGTTACGGAACCAAAAGCATAAAGTGATTTAACTTTGTTTTCTTCACAAAGCTCTTTAATTTGCTCAATTTTAGATTCCTCAATCTTCATAATCAAATATAGCTAAAAAGCTTAATTTAAATTCATAATAAACAAATCAAAGCCGCAAACTATTCGTCTGAATCAAAACTCTTTTAATATTCTTTTATCAAGCGGTAAAAAAGTGGATTTCCTTTTATATTTAATCTGGTTATCAATTATCTTCTTCAATCTCTTCAAATTCTCTTAACACTTTTATAGATTCTTCACTAACTATTTGAGATTCAGCAACTAGCTTTTCCGTAATAATTCCTCTCCTTGGCAACTGATTACAACAATCTAATTCTTCTGAATTAAATGAATTTTGTGGCTTATTAGTCATCTTGAAAAATTATTATTTTATTATATATACAATTACTAGTTTAAATTTTTAGAAAATTGATTTATCATATAAAATCAAATAACAAATTTACTGATTCAACTCCACCTCCGTAAAAGCCTTCTCTCTCCCCTTATATTTCCCACGTATTTCACTAACCGATTCTTTCGTAACCTTATCCGCCTTATTCGACCAAGAGTTTCTAATATAATTAGCTACTTGTGCGATATCTTCATCCGAAAAACTAGTGTTGGACGCAATACCGGGCATTTCACCGCTAATTTCTGGCGACTTATACACTTTATCTCCAATTTTTATTGGTCCGGCTAAGCCATAAAGTATAACTTTTATTAATCTGCTTTTATCCCCTGTAACCCAATCCGACTTATTTAAAGGAGGTGCCAAGCCATTAATACCATTACCATCAGCACCATGGCATGTTTGACAGATTGAACGAAACAGAGACGAGCCTTTGGGATATTCCTTAGCAACATCAACCGTAGATTCACTTTTCTTGGATAGGTCATCAATTACTTTTTTCAAACGCTTGCTAATTACGGTACTTGTATCTGCAGCAAGCTCTTTTTGAAATTCGGCTTCCTTTTTGGCCAAATTGCTAATCACCGCATCGGCCGTAAAACTATTATTAGGATATTTTTTAGCTAAATCTATTAAAAGCTGTCTTGCATCTAAGGGATCATATTTAGCAATAAATGCATTTAAAAATCCAATATAAGGTGCAGATAAGGCATCATTTTGGACAAGCATTGATCTGAAAACAGCCAAAAATTCCTTGTAATACTCTTTGTTGATTACTGACGGGACTAAGCCCAAGGCCTGCATGCGAATTGCCCAATCGCTATGTTTAAGCAAAGCAATGACATCCTCTTTTTTGAGAAGAGCAAGTCCTTCTAGCGCCCAAAAAGAGTGGATTAAAGCAAGAGGATTTTCACTAGATTTAATCAAATCTCTAAGTGGCTTTTCAAATTGCTTATTTTTTGAATCCACAATTAATTGTTGAGCTTTATTTCTAAGCCAGCCATTTGAGCTTTCAAATTGCTGAACCAAGCGCTTATCATCAATATATTTAACTGATTTAGAGCGCTTTAATTCCTTCGGGACTATTTTATAAATACGACCGAAATTCAGCGGATTAGATAAATCCCTTGCCTTAATTTGTCTTTTAAGGTAAGGCGTTAAGTAGGTCTTATGCTGAATAATTCCGCGATACATATCTACGATATAAAGGGCACCATCAGGACCAAGACTCAAGTTTACTGGTCTGAATCTTTCATCTGTACTTGCTAAAAATTCACGATCTGAATAGGCTAGTTTCCCATTTACAACATAACCGGAATTCGATAAAATATTGCGTTTTATGAGGTTTCCTGCAGGTTCTGCAACAAATGCATTGCCGTAATATGAATCTCCAAATAGTTTAGAATTGAAAATTACTGGTCCGCAGGCAGCAGTAAAATTTAGCAATTTAAGGCTATCATCTAAAATACCCTCCATGTAAGCCCTATTCACACCTGGCGTCTGACGGATTGGAAAAACACGGTTGTTTTTAATGATACTTTCTGAAAAACCTGCCAATCGCGGTTGATTTTCATTGGTAGCACCTAATCCCGGGTTAAAATAATCGCCTTGAAGATTTTCTGAATTATTATTATAAAAAAGTCGTCCATAATCATCTTGCGAAATGCCCCATTGCCCTCTAAAATGTGTCCTTTCAATGAGCCATTTCCCATTATGCTTACGATAACGCTTTCCTGATTTTGCACTGTAAATCCAATTATCTAATGCTCTTAACAAACCATTAGGCTGATGTTCTACATTTCCGCCTTCGGCATACTTAGCATCAACCAAAACTTTAGACACTGGTTTATCATTTGAAATTTCATAGAACCATAAGTTTGGTGATTCTGCAACCAAAATACCATTCTCATAGAAACTGAAGGCACGAGGTAAAACGAGAGAGTCGAGAAAAACCTTTCTATCATCCATCCTGCCATCGCCATTTTTATCGCTTAAAATCACGATTTTACCAGTCGGTAAATCCTCACCTGTACCCAAGGTATCAGGCATATAATTTTCCATTTCAACAACCCAGATGCGGCCCTTCTCATCAAAAAGCATGGCAACAGGTGAACTTAAAAGAGGCTCATCAGCAACAATTTCAATTTTAAAGCCATCTTCCAAGATCATTCTTTTAATTGATTCTTCCGCAGAAAGTACCGGCGATTTTAAAAACTCATCCTTAAGCCCAACAGTATCAAAAGAAGAATTACTAAAAGACAGATCATTGATCCTCCCTACAGAAATTAAATGAAGAAAAAAAACGATTAGTAATGGAATTGAAAAAAGTATGGCCTTCATAGCGATATAGCTTTATTCCTTTATTTTAAAATTTGCATGAAAATTTAAAAAAATAATCATTTAGAAACCATTAATTAAATACCCAAGCAATTAGAACCTTTATAAAATACCGATGTTGATTTAAGATAAAATAGTCCCGGTGAAATTCCGCTAAATGAAAGCTCCTTAAAGCCATTGTTTTTAAAGAATTTGATTGCTTCAGCATAATGTTCACGCTCTGAATCGTCTAAAACCACCACTCCTCTATCGCTCAAAGCAGATAAAGATTCGAGGCAACAATTTACACGATCACGGCCATCCACAATAATAATATCAAATTTCTCATCCATGCTAGCGGGCATTTTGCTGTATTTTCCAGCCTTCTCTAACTCACAAAATATCATTTCTGAATTTGCCGCTTTGGAAGATGATATTTTAGCAAACCAGTCCTCATCATGCTCCACAGAGACCACTTTCTTAGCACGCTTTGCATAGTACAATGTTGAATTTCCAGAACCAAATTCAAAAACAGAATGATCTTTTTGAATACGATCTGAAATAAAGTCTATGAAGGAATAAGTAACCCATGGAATAGGTTCGCCATCAGCACCTATGGCCGATTTGGTTTCAAAAGCTTTAAACCAACCAATTTGGGATAAATAGCCCTTAATACCGAAAGAAAGCAAGGTTTTTATTCTTGCGGGATTTAATAAACTAGTATAAGATTCCGTTCTTTTCAACGTTTTATAATTTTTTGAATGAGTGAAATTAAAAATAATGATTTCAGCATTATTATTCCCTGATT
>NZ_JBIIPN010000116.1:0-8241 GCF_044342615.1 Daejeonella sp.
CTGCAGGAGGGGCATTAATGATGATTCCTGCTGTGAATTCTGGATCATTTAACTTTATTTTATTAGCTTTTTTCTTTGTAGCGATAGGTTTTTCACTTCAACAAACTGCTGCAAATCCTTTCGTAGTAGCACTTGGAAGTCCCGTAACTGGTGCAAATCGATTAAATTTAGCTGGTGGTATTAATAATTTAGGTGGATTATTAGGTCCGATTGCAGTGAGCGTTATTCTTTTCGGCTCAGCTACAGCGGCAGTTCCAAAAGATATTGAGATTTCATCAATAAACACCTTGTATTATATTCTTGCAGGCTTGTTCCTTGCGGTAGCATTATTTTTCTGGCTTTCAAAGCTTCCTAAAGTAACAAGTGATGAAAAAGTCGAAGCTAGTGGAAAAACAAACCTTCCTCTATTTGTAATTTTTATTGCATTCTTATTAATTCTTGCCGCAGATCCAATTGCTAAAGCAACGGGAATGGGAATGGCAACCTTTGTCTATCTCTCATTATTTATCATTATTGCAACTTTATTACTAGCCTTAAAATCAGCTGGTAAGGATAAAACTGGCTGGGGTGCAATGGGTTATCCTCAACTTATCTTAGGAATGATTGCAATCTTTACCTATGTAGGTGTTGAGGTGACTATTCAAAGTAATATGGGTGCCTTATTGCAATTGCCTGATTTTGGTGGATATACAGATTCTCAAATTGCACCATTTATCTCTCTTTATTGGGGAAGTATGATGATTGGTCGCTGGACCGGTGCTGTAAGTGCTTTCAACTTATCTAAATCCACTAAGAGAATTTTAACTATTGTAATGCCTTTTATTGCATTTTCAATCATTTTATTCTTAAATCACTTAAACGGAACCTCTGTGGATCAGTTTTTTGCTTATGCAGTTTGTTTGGTTATCCTAATTGCCGGATTTTTCTACAGTCAAGAAAAGCCTGCTAAGACCTTATTAACATTCGGTTTCTTGGGTGGTTTGGCAATGGTAGTGGGATTATTAACTACTGGAAATGTGGCAATATTTGCATTTCTTGCTGGAGGATTAGCTTGCTCTATCATGTGGCCATGTATTTTCGCATTGGCGATCACTGGTTTAGGAAAATATACTTCTCAGGGTTCTGCATTTTTAATTATGATGATCCTTGGCGGTGCTATTATTCCACCTGTACAGGGAATTCTTGCTGATACTAGTGGAATTCACGTTTCATATATTGTTCCTTTCTTAGGTTTTGTTTATTTAGCTTACTTCGCTATAAAAGTGAGTCTAGAGCTTAAAAAACAAGGAATTGACGTTAGTAAATTGGATACAGAACCTGGACATTAATGAATAAAAAACCAAGCTTCGATTCAATTTTTATGAATTTAGCAACCGACCTTGCTTCACGCTCGCATTGCGTGAAAGCACAGGTCGGTGCTGTTTTAACCAAAGATACGCGCATAATTTCTATCGGTTATAACGGTCCGCCAGCCGGTACCCATAACTGTGATGAAGAATGGCCCGAAAGTGGTTGCCCACGCGACTCTAAGAATAGTTGTTCGCTAGCTTTGCATGCAGAAGAAAATGCTATTCTCTATGCGGTGAAAAACGGGATGAATCTAAGCGGTTCAACACTTTATGTGACGCTTTCGCCTTGCATCTCTTGTGCGCGAATTATTTATTCCTCTGGTATCAAAAAAGTATTATTTAAAGCTTCTTATGCCGAATATAAAGGTTTGCCTAGCGATGAAGGGGTAGACTTTTTAAATAAATTTGGTGTTGAATGTATTTCTTACGACATGGTTTTGTAATCTTTAAAACATAAATCTTAAAGGTTTAAATTCCTGTTTTACAATTTTATAAATTGCACCTTTATTTACAGGTGCAATTTATTTTTAAAATGGGTTATAAAAGTCTTGCTGATTGCGTTACTGATCTTGAAAAAAATGGACATTTAGTTCGTATAAAACAAGAAGTTGATCCTTACCTCGAAGCCGCTGCCATTCATTTGCGTGTTTACGAAAATCAAGGTCCTGCCATACTATTTGAAAATATTAAAGGCAGTAAATTCCCTGCAGTTTCAAATCTCTTTGGTACTCTTGATCGCTCTAAATTTATGTTTAGGGATACTCTAGATGCTATAAAAACGCTTGTAGACCTCAAATCAGATCCTCTAAAAGCTTTAAAAAGCCCATTTAAATATGCTAGTGCTGGCCTAACTGCTTTTTCAGCTTTACCTTTGAGAAGTGGTTTTAATTCACCCATAAAATTTGGTAAAACAACTATTTCGGCCTTGCCTCAAATTGTTAATTGGCCAATGGATGGCGGTCCATTTGTGACTATGCCCCAAGTTTACACCGAAGATATCGACAAACCAGGTATTATGAGTGCCAATTTAGGTATGTACCGTATCCAATTGGGAGGTAATGAATATATTCCAGATGAGGAAATTGGGCTTCATTATCAATTACATCGTGGAATTGGGGTTCACCAAACCAAGGCTAATGCCAAAGGGAAGGCTTTAAAAGTGAGTATTTTTGTCGGCGGACCACCAGCACACCCTTTAGCAGCAGTTATGCCATTGCCTGAAGGATTGTCAGAAATGACTTTTGCTGGCGCCTTAGGAAATCGCCGATTCCGTTATTTTTATGATGCTGAGGGCTTTTGTATCTCTTCAGATGCCGATTTTGTTATTACTGGTACCGTAGAGCCTGGTGCCAATAAATTGGAAGGCCCTTTCGGGGATCATTTAGGCTATTATAGTCTTCAACATCTATTTCCATTATTGAAGGTGCATAATGTTTACCACCGTAAAGATGCTATTTGGTCTTTTACCGTAGTTGGGCGCCCACCTCAAGAGGATACTAGCTTTGGTGCTTTAATTCATGATATCACAGGATCAGCTATTCCTAAAGAAATTCCTGGTCTGCATGAAGTTAATGCTGTTGATGCTGCTGGTGTTCATCCTCTTTTATTTGCCATTGGCAGTGAGCGATACACACCTTATCTCAATGAGAAAAAACCTCAAGAAATTTTAACTATCGCCAATCATATTTTGGGTAAAAGTCAACTAAGTTTAGCTAAATATTTATTCATTTCTAATAAAGAAGATAATCCAAGCCTTAAAACTAGCGATATCGAAGGCTTCATTCAGCATATTCTTGAGCGTGTTGATTTAAGTCGTGATTTACACTTTTATACTCGAACAACAATCGACACATTAGATTACAGCGGGACTGACATAAATTCGGGATCAAAGGTAGCTATTGCTGCTGCAGGAGATAAAAAACGTGACTTATGGACCGAATTACCTGCATCCTTTACAATGCCAAGAACATTCGATAAGTTTAAAATGGTGATGCCTGGCGTTCTAGCAATTGAGGCGCCACCTTTTGGTAACCATGAGCAAACATCTCATGAAATAGAGATATTAGATATTGCGCTAGCTAATACAAACTTAGATGGATTGCCTTTATTTATCCTTTGCGATGATGCTGGCTTTGTAGCCGAAAACATCAATAATTTTGTTTGGGTAAGCTTCACCAGAAGTAATCCTTCCCATGATATTTATGGTATTAAGTCATTTACTGAGCATAAACATTGGGGTTGTAAAGGCCCTCTAATTATTGATGCACGTTTAAAAAAGCATCATGCTCCAGAGTTAATTAAAGATCCAGAAGTTGAAAAGCGAGTTGACCAATTGGGAGCCAAGGGTGGACCACTTCATGGTATTATTTAGTCGATTTTGCTTTGATTTCTCAGATATTTTTAGTATATTATTAATTGTCTTTGTTTTTTGTGAACAATCACAAAAAAATGTTTGAAAAAATCAAAAAGGATTATTAGAATACTTTCTGCCTCTGTACAAAAAAGTTATCTTTGCTCATGCAAGAAAAAATCATCATTCTTGACTTCGGGTCGCAATACACTCAACTTATTGCACGTAGAGTCAGAGAGCTAAACGTATACTGCGAGATACATCCATTTAATAACCTTCCTGAGTTTGATAGTTCAGTTAAAGGTGTTATACTGTCGGGAAGTCCCTATTCTGTGCGTCAGGAAGATGCACCACAAGTAGATTTTAAATCGCTTCAGCAAAAATTTCCAATTTTGGGTGTTTGTTATGGCGCTCAATACATCGCGCAGAAATCTGGTGGTGAAGTAAAAGCTTCCTCTACACGTGAATATGGAAGAGCATGTTTAGATTTTATTGATCATTCTAATCCATTATTTAAGGATATACCTGCAAATTCTCAAACATGGATGTCGCATGCGGATACCATAGCATCTATTCCTGATGATTTTGAAATTATTGCTAGCACTGATTCTGTTAAGGTTGCTGCTTATCAAATTAAAAAGGCAAAAGTTTTCGGTATTCAATTTCACCCAGAGGTAACACATAGTACCGATGGGAAACAATTACTGAAAAACTTCTTAGTAGATATTTGCGATTGTAATCAAGATTGGACTCCAGATGCATTTATTGAGACCACTATTCAATCATTAAAAGAAAAATTAGGCGATGATAAGGTTATTTTAGGCTTATCAGGAGGTGTCGATTCATCCGTTGCAGCAGTGCTTTTACATCAAGCAATTGGTAAAAACCTTCACTGTATTTTTGTGGATAATGGTTTGTTACGTAAGGGTGAGTTTGAGCAGGTTTTGGATTCGTATCAACACATGGGACTAAATGTTCGTGGTGTAAGGGCAGGGGATCGATTTTTAGGTCAGCTTGCTGGAATTAAAGATCCTGAGACAAAAAGAAAGGCCATTGGAAGGGTATTTATTGAAGTATTTGATGATGCTGCACATGAAGTTAAGGATGTGAAATGGCTAGGCCAAGGAACAATTTACCCAGATGTAATTGAGTCGGTTTCTGTAAAAGGGCCTTCTGCAACTATAAAATCGCATCATAATGTGGGTGGATTGCCTGATTTTATGAAGCTTAAAGTGGTAGAACCCTTAAATACCTTATTTAAAGATGAAGTGAGGAGGGTTGGTGCTACTTTAGGTATGGATCCTTCACTTTTAGGAAGGCATCCTTTTCCTGGTCCGGGACTAGCTATCCGTATTTTAGATGATATCACTCCTGAAAAAGTAGCTATCCTTCAAGAAGCAGATGCTATTTATATCAATAATTTGAAATCTTCAGGTTGGTATGATAAAGTTTGGCAAGCTGGAGCGATATTTTTGCCGGTACAATCGGTAGGAGTAATGGGTGATGAGAGAACTTATGAGCATGTTATTTGTTTAAGAGCTGTAAGCTCTGTGGATGGTATGACAGCAGATTGGAGTCATTTACCTTATGATTTACTCGCTAAAATATCCAATGAAATTATAAATAATGTAAAAGGAATTAACAGAGTTGTATATGATATTAGTTCCAAACCGCCCGCAACTATTGAGTGGGAATAATTTTTTATTGATTTTATGCATGCTGATATTTTTATCAGCATGCTCTAAAAAAATAAGTGCTCCTAAGCTAGTTGATATCCCATCTCCTAGCGAATTAGAGAAGCAGAAAGAGATTGTACCCCTAAAAACAGATCATTCAATCGCCTTACTTTTACCTTTTGATCTAAATACTATTAATCTTAAGTCGGCAACAAGCAAAAACATAGAAAAGGCTAGTATTGCCATTGATTTTTATCAAGGTTTTAAGCTAGCGCTCGATTCACTTACAGTAAGTGGACATAATTTTAACCTCAGTGTATTTGATACGCAAAATCAGGAGACAAGAATTGTTAACCTTGCTTTAGCTAAGTCGGTAAGAAGTAATGATTTAATTGTAGGGCCTATTTATCCGGATGCGATTAAGACCTTTGGCGAATTTGCTGAGCTTGACGACAAGAAGCTCCAAATTTCACCCTTAGCGGCATCTATTCCTAGCGATTTTAATAATCCGAGCTTAGTAACAGTAAATAATACTATTGATCAGCATGCACGTAAAATTGCTGAATTTATTAGTTCAAATTATCAAGCTGATTTGGTAAATATTGTCTTGATAAATACGCAAAAGAGCGAGGATGCTAAATTCTCGAATCATTTTAAAAGAAATTTGGCGAATATTTCAGGAGATAAATTCCAAATCACTGAACGTGCTACAGTTATCGCAATAGAAAAGTATTTAGTCCCAACAAAAAACAATTTGCTAATTGTCACCTCTCCAGACAGGCTATTTGTGATGCCTGCAATTGATAAATTATATAATTTAGTAACGAAGGAAAAGTTCAAAATAGAGATTTTTGGGCATCCTAGTTGGTTAAAGGCTAATTATATAAGTCAGGAGAAGATGCAGATACTTAATTCCCGAATCACTGCATCTTTTCACGTAAATTATAAATCTCAAACGGTTAAAAATTTTATTTCTCGTTATCGTGATGAATATGGTTTTGAGCCTTCAGAATATTCTTTTAAGGGTTTTGACATTGGCTATTATTTTGGTGGTCTACTCGAAAGATACGGTACTGATTATGCTAAACATCTTAAAGACAGTGCTTACAGGGGTTTACACACAAGTTTTAAATTTTCTAAAGATCCAAAAACAGGATATATGAATACAGAGCTGATGGTGTTGAGGTATAGAAATTTTGAACTTCAGCCTGAGAAATGAGAGCAGAACAACAGTTACGCAGCTTTTTAAAGGTTTTGGAAAGCTATCCCGGAGATCGGCCAATTACCAAGTTTTTGCCAGAGTTTTTTAAGAAGAACAAACAGATGGGGTCTACGGATCGACGTATGGCCTCAAGACTTCTTTATAACTATTTCCGTTTAGGAAAAGCGATTGCAAATAAGACTAAGGAGGAGCGACTTTTTATCGCTGAATTTCTCTGTAATTCCATTGATAATCCATTTTTAGAGCATTTTCGTCCCGATTTAAATGACAAAATTTTGCTTCCACTGGATGAAAAAATAGCATTTGCAGAAGCGCATGAGGGATTAGTTTTGGAGGAAGTTTTCCCTTTCCTTAAGCATTTATCCGAAGGTGTGGATAGCGCCCAATTTTTAAGCTCATTTTTTATACAGCCAGATTTATTTATACGGGTTAATCCGAAATCGTTGGCAATGGTCTTAAAAACAATGGAAAATAGCTCCATTGCCTTTAAGCAGATTGGTGATTATACCATTTCAATGCCCAATGGGACTAATTTAAATAATTTATTCCCAGATACTAGCTTCATAATTAAGCCTTATGAAGTTCAGGATCTTTCTTCGCAACATACATTGAATTATTTTAAACCCAATCGTTATGAACATTGGTGGGATGCTTGTGCTGCTTCAGGGGGGAAATCTCTTTTATTGTTTTCTGAACAGCCTGATGTTAAACTTGTTGTGTCGGATATTCGGGAAAGCGTTTTAGATAATTTAGATGAACGCTTTAATGCTGCGGGATTAAAAACATATCAGAAAAAAATAATTGATCTGACTAAAAATGCAGATCCTGAATTGCATCATTATGAGTTTGATGGGATCATTTTGGATGCACCTTGCTCGGGCTCTGGAACATGGGGTAGAACACCTGAAATGATCAGTCAGTTTGAAGAATTTAAAATTCAGGGATTTCAAAATCTACAAAAAACGATAGCAAGCAATGTATTGAAATATCTTAAACCTGGTAAGCCACTTATTTACATTACCTGCTCTGTTTTTAGAGAAGAAAATGAAGAAGTTGTAACTTATCTTCAATCCGAACATAAAATGAAGCTGGAGAGCTTAGAATTGATTAAGGGCTACCATAAGAAGGCGGATACCATGTTTGTTGCACGATTAATCCGTTAAACCTCCTATAAACCCGTATTGTTTCTAAATAATTTAATTGCAATTGCAAGAAGGATAATTCCAAAGGCTTTACGCATGATATTTAAGCCCGTTTTACCTAATAGTTTTTCTAGGTAAATGGTGTTTTTAAGAACGATATAAACAAAAATCATGTTGATTATGATGCCAACAATAATATTTTGAGTTGCGTATTCAGATTTAAGGGATAGGAGTGTGGTTAGTGTTCCTGAGCCTGCAATTAATGGAAATGCTAATGGTACAATAGAGGCACTTTCTGCTGCTTCTTCACGAAATAAATTGATTCCTAAAATCATTTCCATAGCGATAATAAATATTACTACAGAACCTGCTATTGCAAATGATGAAATATCGAGACCGATGATTTTTAGCATTTCTTCCCCAATAAACAGAAAAAGAATCATTAATAAAAGAGCAACTAAAGAAGCTTTTTCAGATTGTATATGACCAACTTTATTACGTA
>NZ_JBIIPN010000022.1:0-28017 GCF_044342615.1 Daejeonella sp.
GATCTAGTAATGTCACCACGATTAAAATGAACCAGATGATTCCTAATAAAAATCGTAATACACCACCCACGAATAGTAAAATTAATAATATACTCATAGTGCTTTTTGTTTACGCCCCCATAATAGATAGATTATTGCTCCTAAAAGTGGGGCCATTAGAATAAATAATATCCAAATGAGTTTACGATAATTGCTCATTTCCTTGGATTTTATGATATCAAATATTGAGAAAGGGATGACAAGAACTATCGAAATTGCTGTAAAGGCAATCAGTATTAACTCTAATATTCCAATATTGTAAAATAAGAGGTTGGTCATTGCATTTTCTTTATTTTTTGATTTTTACCTATATTAAGATATAATGTTGTTCCTAATAAGGGAGCCATAACAACTATGGTGGACCAGAAAATCTTATCTTTCGGATTTTTAAATTCTGATCTCGAGATATCAATTAAAACGTATGCCAATGAAATGACATAAGCAACTAAAATTAATATTATCAATAAAATAAGAACTGAAAAGCTGACATTTAAAAAAATTAGCATAATATCATTTAATTTATTTAAATATAAAGTTATTTTCTCTTAGATTGAATATTTTCTCCAATCTGCTGACGCCACATGGCAAAATATAGACCTTTTTCAGCAAGCAGCTCTTCATGCTTGCCTGATTCAATGATATGTCCTTTTTCTAGTACAAATATTTTATCAGCATGCATAATAGTTGAAAGTCGGTGTGCAATAAGTATGGTAATATGATCACTAACAACAGATACATTACGAATAGTTTCGGTAATTTCTTCTTCAGTTAATGAATCAAGTGATGAAGTAGCTTCGTCAAATACCAAAATGTTTGGTTCACGAAGTAGTGCTCTCGCTATTGAAAGACGTTGTTTTTCGCCACCTGATACCTTTACCCCACCTTCACCAATAATCGTATCTAGACCTTTATCAGCACGTGAAAGAAGATTTTGACATGCGGCTCTTTGTAATACTTGCATACATTCCTCATCACTAGCATCCGGACGAACAAAAAGAAGGTTCTCGCGAATAGTGCCCGAAAATAATTGGGTATCCTGTGTTACAAAGCTGATTTTTTCACGAAGTTCGTCCAAATCAATTTGCTTAGAAGGGACGTCATTGTATAGAACTTGGCCGCTTTCAGGATGATATAAGCCTACAAGTAATTTAACCAAAGTGGTTTTTCCTGATCCTGAGGGACCAACAAATGCGATTGTTTGTCCCTTCTTTGTTTCAAATGAAATATTTTCAAGTGCATTTCGGTTTGACGATTGATGCTTAAAGCTTACTTCATTAAATTTAAGGCTGTTTACACGACCTAAAACAGTAGGGTTTTTAGGTTTTTGTTCTTTTGGTGTGCTTAATATTTTTTTGAAATTATCTAATGAAACTTCAGTCTCACGATAAACATTGATAATATTTCCGAGTTCTTGAAGAGGCCCGAAAATAAAGAATGAATAAATAAAGAGCGAGAAGAATTCTCCAACACTGATTCTACCAGCAAATATTAGATATAGCATTAAGAGCAAAATCATGTTTCGCAGTAAATTAACAAGTGTGCCTTGTATAAAGCTTAAGCTTCGTACATATTTTACCTTCTTGAGCTCGAGTTTTAATATTTTGTTAGTGGTATTACCAAGGCGTTTTATTTCTTGACCAGAGAGCCCAAGACTTTTAACTAACTCTATATTTCTCAACGACTCGGTAGTAGAGCCTGCAAGAGCTGTAGTTTCTGCTACAATAGCCTTTTGTACCACTTTTATCTTTTTGCTCAACACAGAGCTTATAAAGCCTAAAATGGGAATTACTGAAATATAAACAACTGCAATTGACCAATGAATATTTATTGCATAGATAAAAACGAATGTTACTCCCACTAATGAGGTGAATACAATATTTATGAGTGCAGTTATAAGTTTCTCACTATCGGTTCTCACCTTTTGTAAAATCCCTAATGTTTCGCCACTACGTTGATCTTCAAATACTGAATAGGGCAATTCTAAAGAATGTGCTAAACCATCTGAATAGATTTTAGCTCCTAAACGTTGCGTAATTACATTGACATAATAATCTTGGAAGTTTTTCGCGATTCGCGAAACCATTGCTACTCCCATTGCTGCTAGTATTAATAATCCAGCACCTTTAAAAAATTCTTCGGTTGTATATTCTTGGTATCTAGTTACATAAGTATCGATAACTTTTCGAAAAATCCATGGATCCAAGAGTGAAAATATCTGATTTACAGCGGCAAGTAGTAATGCTAGGAAGATTAGTCCTTTATAATTTTTTAAATATTGTAATAGTAGTTTCATAGGTAATTTGTCATAAAAAAGAAAGGGAACAAGTTAAATTCCTATTCCCTTTCTTTTGATATGTTATATTTTAGTTAGACAGTCATGATGTCTTTTTCTTTAAGCTCCATTAGTCGATCGATACGAACAATACAGCTATCAGTTAATTTTTGCACTTCACCTTCACCGGTTTTGATTTCATCATCAGATACACCTTCAGATTTTGTGCGCTTGATTTTCTCATTAGCATCTTTACGGATGTTTCTAACTGCGATTCTTCCTTTTTCGGCTTCTTCTTTTACTTTTTTAACTAAGTCTTTACGGCGTTCTTCTGTAAGTGGTGGCACATTTAAGCGGATTACCGTACCATCATTTTGTGGGTTTAAGCCGATGTTTGCCTCCATAATTGCTCTTTCAATTGGAATGAGCATTGCTTTTTCCCAGGGTTGTACAACAAGCGTACGTGCATCTGGTGTATTTACCGTTCCAATTTGATTTAAAGCTGTTGGAGTGCCATAATAATCTACAAAAATACCATCTAACATGGTTGGCATTGCCTTGCCGGCACGTATTTTTACCAATTCATTATCACAAAACTCAATGGCTTTTTCCATATGAGCTTTCGCATCATCCAGTTGTTTCTTTATAAGCTCGTTCATAATATTTCTGTTCGATTTGCAAAATTAATTAAATTCCTCTTATCTCAGGTATTTAAACATTATTCAATCTATTTTATCCCCTAACTAATGTTCCAATTGGTTCTCCTTCTGCTAAACGCATAAAATTACCAGGCTTATTCATATCGAAAACAATAATCGGTAGTTTATTTTCTTGGCACAATGTGAAAGCGGTCATGTCCATTACATTCAAATTCTTTTTATAAACCTCATCGAAAGTAATTTCATCGTAACGTGTAGCATTTGAATCTTTAAGAGGATCAGCAGTGTAGATGCCATCTACACGCGTGCCCTTCATCACTACATCCGCATTGATTTCAACCGCTCTTAAAGATGCGGCGGTATCAGTGGTAAAATATGGATTTCCGGTTCCTGCCCCGAATATGACAATTCTTCCTTTTTCTAGGTGTCGAACTGCTCTTCTACGAATAAATGGCTCACATATCTGTTCCATTTTAATCGCTGTTAGTAAGCGAGTTTTTACTCCAGTTTTTTCAAGTGCATCCTGTAAAGCCATACTATTGATTACGGTGGCAAGCATGCCCATATAGTCGGCTTGAACTCTGTCCATCCCTGCTTTTTCTGCACTTAATCCGCGATAGATATTACCACCGCCAATTACTAAGGCAATTTCTATTCCTCTTGCATGTACAGCTTGAATGTCTTTTGCATATTGTGCTACGCGATCAATATCGATGCCATATTGCTTTTCGCCCATCAATGCTTCGCCACTTAGTTTTAGGAGGATACGTTTAAACTTCATCTTTTTAATTTATTAAATTATTTTCTAATATACCTGAAAAGTAGGTCTTTTGGAATTGTAAATTTTTGTCAAACACCAAAATATCAGCAGCATAGCCAGTCTTTAAATATCCGTGTTTAGTATCTTTTATTAGTTTTGCTGGGTATGTTGAAGCCATTCTTAAAGCTTCATCTATTGGAATATTAACGTGATTAACACAATTTTCTACCGCCTTAAGCATGCTTAGGCATGAACCTGATAAAGTTCCATCCGGCATGGTATAACGATCGCCGGTAAATACATGTTGATAAGCTCCTTGATTACTTCTTGTTACTGCATCAGTAATTAAGAATAATTTGTCGCCCATTTCTTTCTTAGCTAACTCAATCATCGGAAAGCTAACATGTACACCATCAGCTACGATGCTTGTGTATGGTTTTGTCTTAAAAATTGCTGGGATTAGTCCCGGCTCTCTATGATGAATAGCTGGCATTGCATTATAAAGATGAGTGGCAGCATGCACTGGATTGTTTAGGAAAGATAAAGCTTCCTCATAACTTGCATTGCTATGACCTGCAGAGATTATAATGCCTTGTGAATCAAGGTAATCCATCAGCTCTCTGTCTTGAAGTTCAGGTGCGATGGTCATCATTTTTATTTCTCCTTCGGCGAGTTCAACCCAATTCTTTAGCTCTGATAATTTCCCCTTTTTTATAAATTTTTCGGGGTGTGCACCTTTTTTTATAGGATTAAGATAAGGGCCTTCAAGGTGTAGTCCCAAAAATACCCCTTTTGCCTTTTTGCGATATGATTTGGCCGCTTCAATTGCCTTTAATACAACTTCATCATTATTGGTAGCTACTGTAGCAAAAAAACCTGTAGTCCCTTGACCTAGCAAATCAGTTTCCATTTGTTGCAAAGCTTCTTCGCTAGGCAATGAACCGAAAAGTTTACCTCCACTACCATAAATTTGAAGATCGATTAAAGCAGGAGCTATAAATAAGCCTTTTAGGTCGTGAATTTGAAATTCTGATGGTATTTCTGATGGATTGCAAATAGATAATACATGTCCGTTCTTTAGAAGGATCACCTTATTTTCTAATTTTTCTTCGCCAGTATATATGCTGGCATTTATAAGTGCAATACTCATCTGTTTTTTCTTTCTATTTGTAAGATGAAGCCTGTAATGATTATTAAAATCATGTTGGAATCAGGGCTCAGGAATTTTCAGACAAAAAAAATCCTCTCCGTTTTGGAGAGGATTTAAATATTAAGCTCCTAACTGAACCCGTTTAAAGGCGGTAACAGTGAGACCTTTTTCTACATCATTTAAAAACTGAGCAACAGTTTTAGTTGAGTCTTTTACAAACTCCTGATTTAGTAAAGTTGAATCTTTATAGAATTTATTAAGTTTTCCAGCAGCAATTTTTTCTACCATTTCTTCTGGCTTACCTTCTGCACGGATTACATCTTTCGCAATTTCAAGTTCTCTTTCGATAGTTTTTGAATCTACATCATCCTTATCGATAGCAACTGGGTTCATTGCAGCAATTTGCATTGCTACGTCTTTACCAACCTCATCAGCGGATGCTGGATTAGAATTCAAAGCAACTAATACACCTAAACGGTAGTTTCCGTGGATGTATGCGATAACTTTATCACCAGTTACTGACTCGAATTTAGAAACACCAACTTTTTCACCAATTTTACCAATTTGTGAAATGATTGTATCAGCTAACTTTTCGCCATTTAGCTCAAGTTGAATTAAATCATCAAGAGAAGCAGGGTTTTTATCAATTGCTAAATCAGCAATGCTGTTTGCAAAAGCAACGAAATCAGCGTTTTTAGCAACGAAATCAGTTTCGCAGTTAAATTCAACTATAACTCCACGCTTACCATCAGCGGTTGTTTTAGCGATAACTACACCTTCGTTTGATTCACGATCTTGGCGACTAGCAGCAACTTTCGCACCTTTTTTACGTAGGTAGTCGATGGCAGCTTCAAAATCACCATTAGCTTCGGTCAATGCTTTTTTGCAATCCATCATTCCGGCTCCGGTCTGTTGGCGTAATTTATTTACATCTGCGGCAGTAATTTGTACTGTAGACATGTTATTTTCCTTTTAATCCTTTGAATCCCCGCCATTGGCGGGGATCTAAGGGAATATTATTAAAATTAATTTGATTGTTTTTGCAATTGGTATCCCATAATAATTAGGGATTAACTAATTGTAATTGCGGAATAATTCGAAATTATTCTTCGCTTTTTGCTTCAGTTTCTACTGCAACACCTTCAGCAGCAGCCTTACGGGTGCGCTTTCCAGGAGTAGCTGCTTCATCTTTAGCTTCGCCTTCAGTATCTACTTTTGCTTTTGCAACTGCAGCTTCCTTGTCAGCTTCTTCATCCTTCTCACGCTTACGCTCGTCTAATCCTTCGTGGATAGCCTTCATGATAACATCAGTAATCAATGTGATTGATTTAGTTGCATCATCATTCGCTGGGATAGGGAAGTCGATGTTTGACGGATCAGAGTTAGTATCAACCATTGCGAAAGTAGGGATGTTTAATTTCATCGCTTCTGCAACAGAGATATGTTCTTTCTTAACGTCAATAATAAATAATGCAGCTGGTAAACGATTTAAATCAGCAATACCTCCAAGAAGGGCTTCTAATTTGATACGCTCACGCTGAATCATTAATTTTTCTTTCTTTGATAAAACATCAAAAGTACCGTCTTTAGTCATCTTATCGATGTTCGACATCTTTTTGATTGATTTACGAACTGTAGCAAAGTTAGTTAACATACCACCTAACCAACGCTCGGTTACATAAGGCATGTTTACAGAACGTGCTTGCTCAGCAACAATATCTTTAGCTTGCTTCTTAGTAGAAACAAATAAGATTTTGCGTCCTGATTTTACGATTTGTTTAATCGCAGCAGCAGCTTCTTCTAATTTTGTTAAAGTTTTATTTAAATCTATAATGTGGATGCCATTACGTTCCATGAAAATGTACGGAGCCATTTTCGGATCCCATTTACGGGTAAGGTGACCAAAATGTACACCTGCATCCAATAAGTCTTGATATGTTGTTCTTGCCATTGTCTGATCCTCCTGAGATTAACGTTTACTAAATTGAAATTTCTTACGGGCTTTCTTACGACCTGGTTTCTTACGCTCAACCATACGGTCGTCGCGGGTCATAATACCTTTAGCTCTCAATGCAGATTTTTTCTCTGGATCTAGCTCTACAATAGCCTTAGCGATTGCTAAACGAACGGCTTCTGCCTGTCCTTTAACACCACCGCCTGCAACGTTTACAGTTACATCGAATTTTCCTGTTGATTCAGAAACTTCGGTCGACTGCATTACGATATATTGTAATGGCAATGTTGGAAAATATTCCTTGTAATCTTTACCGTTTACGGTAACCTTGCCGCTTCCATCTGTTAGATAAATGCGCGCAACTGCTGTTTTTCTTCTTCCTGAAGTGTTTGTAGTTGACATTTCTCTTAATTACGGTTTAATGGTTTGAGGATTTTGTGCTGCATGCGGATGATCAGTACCTGCATAAACAAACAGGTTCTTATACAATGCACGGCCCAAACTGTTTTTAGGTAACATACCACGTACAGCTTTCTCTACTACGCGAGTAGGATGCTTCGCCATTAACTCCTTCGGAGAAATGAATTTCTGACCACCAGGATAACCTGTGTATGAAACATATTGCTTGTTGGCAAATTTGTTTCCTGTCAGTTTTACTTTGTCTGCATTGATAACAATTACATTATCTCCGCAGTCTACGTGTGGGGTGTACTCAGGCTTGTTTTTTCCTCTAATGATCATTGCAATCTTAGAAGACAAGCGCCCCAAAATCTCGCCCTGAGCGTCAACAACTACCCAATTCTTGTTGGCGGTCGCTTTGTTGGCAGAGACAGTTTTGTAACTTAACGTATTCACTTGCTTTAATTTAAATTATGTATTATTTATTAATTGCCCTAAAAATAGGGACTGCAAAGATACGAAAAATTGATTAATTGACAAAGGCTAAATAGAAAAAAGTAAAATTGATGTAATTCTTGCCTTTTATATAGATTTCTAAAGCTTTGTTTTATTGTACTCCTTGCTAAAACCTTCGGCATCATCCGGACTTATCAGAATTTTTTTACCCGCCTTGCTTATTATTAAAATAGGTTTATCTCTGCTCGTTAAATACCAGGTCATGTCGCCTAATTCATTATTGCTGAATTTTCCATACCAACCAAATAATCCCCCTACTCCAAATGTGCGTATAGTTCCACTTAGCTTGTCTTTATCTATTAAAGTCAGATTTTCAATATCATACCTCTTGATGCGCACACTCTTGATCAATCTATGTATAATTATTTGATCGGACTTAATCTCGTATCTTAATGGTTTTAGATACCAGCATATTAGATATACACTCAATAATAGTATGGCCAGTGGTAGAATAAAATTAAAGATGATCAAGGCTCCAAAAAGGAGACCTACCAAAATAGTAATAATAATGGCAGTTTGGTCGAGAGAGGCCTTGTATTTCATATCACTATTATTGTTAAATTTATACAGGCTCTCCTTTTATATTTAATGAATCTCTCGTCAATATTGGATGAAATCAGACAATGTTCCAAAGCTGTAATTTTGCTTCTTCAATTGATTGATAAAGATATCCATTCTTTCGATCATTTTTGCCCCTGTGTTTTTGCTTACATATCCTGGGAAACCAAATCTTTTTTGATCAGTTAAGTCTGTAAACTCCCAAGGATGAAAGTAAATATTTAAATAGCCATCTTTTTTGTGGGTGCTTTTTGCTAACCAAGTATAGAGCCAAAGTGGTAAATTATGAAAAGAGAGCCAGAATAATGGGAATCGTAACATCGGACTCACAGATGCGGGGATTTGCCAAATTCCTACTTTTTCAAATATTGTTCTAGGGCTTGATAAGTTATTATATCGGCCAGGTAGCCATGTCGGATTTATAGATGAATTATATAAATAACCTGCCTTTCTCACCTCATCCTCATCAACAGGCTTCATTCTAGGCATTCTAAATCCGATGATATCTTGTGAGGAGATTTCTTGAAGTACTTTTCTTGATAATGCAAGATGTGTTTTATCAAAGGCAGAGTGATAATAACCATGCGATGCTAGCTCATGCCCACTAGAAAGTAATCGCTTAATTACCTCAGGTGCATTCTGAGCGAAGATAACCGTGCTGAAAAATGTGGCCTTAACTTGATGTTTATCCAAAATATCTAAGATATGCTTTGTCCCTCTTATAGATATTTCCATCTGATCTTTAAAGGATATTTCTTTATTATATTCAAGAGGCATATCAAATTCCTCTATATCAAAACTGAGAAGTACCAAAATTTTATTCTTTAATATTTGTGGAACGTATGATATAGTTTGGTCTATTTTTTACCTGCATAAACATCTTCCCAATGTAAATGCCGATTATTCCTAAAATGATTAGTTGTAAGCCACCAAAAAATACAATAGTTATAATAATAGATGCCCAACCCGATACTTCCTCGCCCATAAAAAATGCATATAAAACATAAGGGATATACAATATTGATAAGACTGATAGTGCAAATCCGATGTAAGTAGCGGCATAGAGTGGTTTTATAGAAAATGAGGTTACACCCTGAAGTGCAAATTTGATCATTTTTTTGACGCTGTACTTGCTCTCGCCAAAATAGCGGGAATTAGGAGTATACTCCACAGAAGTTTGTGTGAAACCAATCCATTTGAAAAGGCCTCTTAAAAAGGGTTCATTTTCATTAAAGTTTCGAATAACAGAAACAACTTTTTTATCAAGAAGTCTGAAATCGGCTGATCCCGACTCCAACTCTACATCCGATAGACTATTTAGCGTTTTATAAAATAGATTAGACGATATTCTTTTGGCTAGAGGAAGCCTTTTGTCTTCTAAACGTACGGTATATACTATTTCAAATCCTTCTTCCCATTTCCTTAGTAATTCGGGTAGTAGTTGTGGTGGATGCTGAAGGTCGCAGTCCATACTAACCACACAATCGCCTTTAGCATGATCAAGACCCGCCTTTAAAGCAAGCTGATGTCCAAAATTCCTCGAAAATTCAATGAAGAAAACATGTTCATTATTTGGTATCAGCTCCTGTATGGTTTCCATTGTATTATCTGTGCAGCCATCAGCTACAAGAATAATTTCATGTGAATAAGGGAGTTTCTTAAAAACATTGTCAATCTCCGAACAAACCCTAACAATATTTTCAGATTCATTAAAGGCGGGTAGAACTATTGATACTAACTTATTCGATACCATACTTATTGTAATTCTTAAAATCTGAGGTCAACATTTGATAAATTATTGTAAACCAAATCAATACACATGGTAGTGCCTTTAGAGAGTAAGGTTTTATGTACTCATTCCTAATAAATTTTGGAAATAGATCAGAAGGCGACATGCTTGTCAATAAAAACGCAAAAATAAATAAAAACAGAATCCATTTATTTTTAGGTGAAGGTTGTATTACAAACCAAATTGCCACGCCGACAAATGCAATTACATAGGTTGGCGATTCGGAGCTGGTACTGAAAATAACTGTAAAGATCAATGTACTAGCAAGCAGCATTAGTCTGAAATTATTTTCTTTTAATTGAGAAAACCTAAAATAAGGTAGCACAAATAAGATTAATCCTGCCAATATGAAGGGCCAGTTTTGAATAGAATTATCGCCTGAAATTCTACGTACCATTCCCATTAAACATATATCTTGATCAGTGATTAAAGTACTATTCATGATATTTTTCTGAGAAACTGCCAAGTACCAATCTTTATAGGATTGAATAATAAATTCTGGAGATGAAAAAAGCATGGGTAGCGTAAATGCTATTATGCTCCAAAATACTAGTCCCAAAATCAGCTTCTTTTTATCACTAGAGAAAAAGAAGAAGGCGAGGCCAACAATACCATAGAGTTTAATAAAAGTGCCTAAAACAATCATGAAAGCTGCCCAAAAATCCTTTTTCTTCACTATAAATGAAAAGCTTAAAAGTATAATTGCAGTCATACTTGGGTTAAACTGAGAGCTAAGTATAGAGGTTAGGTTTTCATGTGCAGCTATTAATATAATTGCTAAAGTAGCCCCTGATGGCAATGGCAGTTTTCTAATAGCAATAAAAAGTACAGATGAATTAAAGATTGTCCATAATGTATGACCTAACCAATTTGGCAAAATTGCAAATGGCGCAATAAATACACTAAAGATTGGTCCGTAGAGATTGTAATGCTGAAAATTTTCTGGTTGTGGCAAAAAGAAATTTCGTTCATTCACCAAACTGTAGAAAGTAAATTTAAAGATTAGATAGTTGTTAAAATTTCCACTCGACAATAATTTAAGAATAGCAAATGCTGTAATTATAAACCATAGTGAGCTTATGTAGATACTTTTTTTAAATATGGTATTTGTTAAAAAATTGTACATATATCAAATTCGCCTTTATTTTTTAGATGAAATAAATATAGAAACGCCAAAGGGCAGATTAAAAAGTTTGAGTAAAGCCAATTCTGATTTAAAAATTTGGTACAGAATTTTACTTGAGATACTATTATTATTATGTAAAGTAGCATCAGAGCCAGCGCCTACTCTTATAAATCTATCAGGAATAAGTTTGCTTATTAATCTGAAGGCCATTATGGGTACGAATAAAATCGTGTTGAAGTAGGTAGCCTGAATAGTAGGCAAATTTATTTTAGTGAATATTTCTTTTAAGCTAGACATGGTGTACCGTCTAAAATGATGATTAACTTCATCATGATTGCTCCATAATAACATAAAAGCGGGAACCGTTACCACAATCAAACCACCGCTTTTACAGACTCTTTTCATTTCTGAAACTCCTAATGTATCATCCTCAACATGTTCAATCACATCTAATGCACAAACTATATCAAATTCTTCTTCACCAAATGGTAATTCTAAAATAGACCCATTTATGATATTCAAATTCAATGTGCTATTTGCGAAATCACAACAATCTTTGTCGTATTCTAGTGAGGTTACAGTCCCAAATTGAGATAAAAGTTCACTTGTTTTGCCTGTTGCAGCCCCAATATTCAAGATTTTAAGTTTATTTTTTTCTTGGTTTTTGAGGCTTTTTAGAATCAGATTGGAAATAATTTTTGCTCTTGCTTTGAACCACCAATGTTCACGCTCTAAAACATAATATTCTTTGTAGTAATTTTTATCCATCTCTCAAGCTTGGAACGGTGTTTTTTTAAATAGTACAATTATAAATTTTAAACACCTAACAGTAAAGTATTTAATAAAAGGTTTAATTATAACATAAATATTACATAAATCAAAATTTTATAATTTTTGCTGACAACCTGAACATCTAAATTTTTTTTGATTTTCTATTTAAATTGGCCATTTAACCAATAGCTTGAGTGCAATAATTTTTTGATAGATATTAAGATTTGTAATTTTTGAAAAAAAAAGCTCCGCAAGAGAGTTTCTAATTCTTGCAGAGCGTTATTTAATGTTTTATATGCTTGACATTTTCATGCCTTTTATTGTTTAAGCCATTGGGACTTCCATCAATAGAATCTCCGCATTTGAGTTTGCGCTGATGGTAAATTTATCGGTTTCCCAGATTCCAAAGCCGTCTCTTGAATTTAGTTTTTGATCATTTATACTTATATCTCCATTCAGAATAAATGCATAAACTCCGTTTCCAGATCCTTTAATTTGATATTCTGTTGAGAAACCTTCATCTAATTTTCCTAGATGAAACCAAGCATTTTGATGAACCCAAACGCCTTCATCTTCAGGAGTGGGACTTAATATTTGTTGGAGTTTATTGTGACGATCTTCTAAATTTAAAGTAATTTGATCGTAACGTGGCTCCACATTCCCTTTATTTGGAAACATCCAAATCTGTAAGAATTTCACCTCTTTATCTGCATTTTTATTGTATTCGCTATGGGTAATTCCTGTTCCGGCACTCATCACTTGTATGTCGCCATTTCTGATTACCGTTTTATTCCCCATGCTATCTTGATGTTCCAAATCTCCCTCTAGTGGAATGGAAATAATTTCCATATTGTCATGGGGATGAGCTCCAAATCCCATGCCTCCAGCAACGATATCATCATTTAACACTCTTAAAACACCGAAGTTCATTCTTTGCGGATCATAATATCCAGCAAAGCTAAAGGTATGTCTACTATGTAACCAACCATGGTTTGCATTTCCACGAGTATCAGACTTATGAACTACTGTTTTCATTTTTTCTTGAATTAAAAACTAAAGATTTCCATAAAGATTTGATTGTCCGCCATCTATAGCAATAGTTTGACCACTGATATAAGAACAATCTTCACTCAACAAAAATACGACAAGTTTTGCAACTTCCTCGGGTAATCCCAGTCGTTTTGTAGGATTCGATTGTGCATAATCTGTTTCAGCTTTTTTGGGATCTGTAGGGTTCATCTGCTTGAAAGCTTCAGCTACCATTGGCGTTAGAATTGCCCCTGGAGCGATAGAATTGGTTAAAATATTGTATTTACTGTATTCAATGCCTGCATTTTTAGTAATTCCACACACCGCATGTTTGGCTGCAACATAGGCTGTTTGATTTAGCACACCTCGTATTCCCCCCACAGATGATGCATTTACGATGCGGCCATAGTTTTGTTTTTGCATTACCGGAATGATGTAGCGCATACCATAGTACACTCCCATCAGATTGATATCAATTACTTTTTTGAAGATTTCTAAGTCATATTCGGTTAAAAGTGCTTGTCTGCCCTCAATTCCTGCATTATTGTAAAATCCATCTATTCGTCCGTAAGCTTTCATAGTTTGCTCTACAAATTCCTTAACTTCAGTTTCTTTTGATACATCTGCATGTATAAATAGCGCTTCTGTTTCAGGAAAAGTTTTCTTCAGAAAGCTTTTTGTTTCTTCTAAAGTTTTTTCGTTAAAGTCGATTAGACTAAGTTTAGCACCTTCTTTTGCCGCTTCAATAGCGGTAGCTAAGCCAAGCCCCATAGCTGCACCAGTAATTAGTATTACTTTGTTTTCTAATTTTTTCATGTGGATTTATTTAAAGACATTAATAATTAATAATCCAAAACTCAGATTCTTGAAATAAGGTAAATATTAGATGATAAGGTTTTTTACGTTTATTGTTAATCTTCTAGCCTTGAAATAACTAATGGATTAACAAATTAATCAGGCTATTGTTCAAAGAGACAGTAATTGAGATTTTTTAGATAACGTATATTTAAAGCTTTCGAAATATCCGTTTTAAGATCTCTTATTTATTTTTGAAGGGGCTTGTTAATATGGTTTTTAATTAAATCTTATTAATGTTCTGGGAAGGGAAAAAGCGTATAAGCTTTGAGATTTCACTATTTTTGAATTTTTATACCTTCCAGCATATGCGCCAAAATGGGTTCACATTTTTCTTTGCAACAAGGGTAATAATTTAAGTGTTTCCAATGCTCCGACTTTGGCGATTGTCCCCACCAAAATTCGGCAATGGCTAATGGTTCCATCTGATGTTTAAAGGCGTACTGTAAAAGTTTCGGTCCGGCACATTCGCCAGCCCCCGCAGGCGGATTTTTATAAGATGCAGCTTTAAATATCTCATTAAGGCTTTTTTCCTCACCGTGTTTATTCAAAAATGTATAGTGATTAAATAGCTCATTTTGAAGTGTATTCGAGTGTTTTTTTCGAGCTGCTTTCATCAATCGAACATCTTCTAAATAACCTTCAGCCTTTAAATGTTCTTTTTCTTTGATGACATTATTGATGCGCGCGAGTTCGGCCATTCCAGTATTTAGGAAACCACCTTCTTGCAAGCTATCAAAAACTGGCGGGACAAATTTAGAGTGATGATTTCTGCCCGCCATTTTTCCTGAAAATGCTGCGATATATCCTAGTTCATTTTGGGAAGTTTTCACGACTAAAACTCCAAACATTTTGCCGATGATGAAACCTTTTTGTGTGGGATTTAATCCGAAATTATGCTCCCAATCGCTTTGATGCTTAAGGTATTCTTGTAAATCTTTGGCAGCTAAAAGGCATAGAGGATGAGGTTTATTATCCTTTAAGAAATTAAACTGATCAGGTGCCTCTAGCTCAAGGGCAAAACTTGTGAAATAAGGATCTTGTTCTTTCTGTGACAATTATTAAATGTCTGATGAAATGGTCAGGCCTTACAAAGGTATTTAATTCCCACCAAGAATAATGGGTGCATTCTTTCCATTACCCATGATTATGATTTTAGCATTAGGTGATAAAGCAATTTCTTTTTGAGCCTTTATGGTTTCATATTGAAGTTGTTTATCACTTAAACCAGTAGATAAGATTTTTTGATAATCAGCAATACCTTGTGCTTCAACACGCTTACGCTCAGCTTCTTGACGCTCTTTTTGAAGAACGAAGGTCATTTTTTGAGCATCTTGCTCTGCATTGATTTTAGATTCAATAGTGGTTTTTACCGAGGCAGGTAGAGTGATATTTCTTACTAGGAGTTGCTCTAGTTCTAATCCGCGTTTAACAAAACTTTTATTGATGGTATTAAATATTTTATTTTGAAATTCATCGCGCTTGCTTGAATATAATGCTACCGCATCATAAGAAACGGCATTGTCTCTGATAGCAGTTCGTGCAATTGGCCTTACAATTTTATCCAGATAATCTGTTCCAATGGTGCGAAGAATTTCAGGTGTGGCAGAGGGTTTAACCTTAAAAAGTACTGAAAGATCGATGATAACTTCCAAACCGTCAGCAGAAAGAACTCTAATGGCATCATCGCCACTTTTTCCTCCTTCATCATTAACACCCGACATGGTATAGTTTTGGGTTTTTACATCGAAAGTTGTAACCTCCATCATTGGATTAACAACATTCAATCCGCTATAAAGCACATCATCATTTACCTTACCAAAAAGAGTTTTTACGCCTACTTCACCCGATTCAACAACTTTAAACATCGAGAAAGAGGCACCAATTAATATTAAAATTATTGCTCCAATACGTGTAATTTTACTGAATCGCGCTGCCTGACCATCTTGAGAGGCCATAAAAAAACTAGCTAGAAGTGCAAATATTCCGATGATGATTAAAAACATGATTATGATTTTTTATTAGTTAAAATTACAATAATTCTAGGTGAAGGCTCTTCATAATAATTTGTATTTCTTTTTCAACTCACGCCGAATATTTGTTTTTACTCAGCAACCTTAAAAGATTCACTTTCTGTATTAAGAATTTTATTTTCTCTTAAAATTCTTTTCCTTGCAAAAAGAAAATAAACAAGACCGGCCAAGAGATTAATTATACCTATAAAACCTAAGGTCCACATGATTTTTTCAGTTAAACCTGTTTTGTTTGATTTGTAAATTTCTCTGAGTGCAATGAAACTGTATGCTAGTATTAAAGCAAAGTTTATCACTGTAATAGGAAAAGGGACATCAATCTTAAAATACCAAGCTAAATATTTGAAAAGAGTTATCCCTAAACTAATAAATAATAATGGCTTGAATAATCTTTGCATTTCCATTTTTCTAATTTCAAATCAATTTTACAATATAAGTATAAATACTCACAATTCCAAATTTATCTTATATAATTGCTAATAAATAGATAGCTATTTAAGACAAGGTATAAAAATGCAGGTAAGGAGCGCCAAAAGCCATCCCTAATTTTAAGTCGCACAAGAAAACCAAATAGCATTAATAAGGCTAGTCCCCCACTAGAAAACATAAATATGGGATAGAATTTTAATCCAACAATTAAGCCTAGTCCCCCTAATATTTGCAAAGTACTGGTCATAAAAGCAAATTTTTCCAATCCATAGCGCTTAAATTCATTCTTCATACCTGAAGAAAAATAATAGCTAAAACCGTAAAACAAAAAAGATAATGCCGAAAACCAGATTAAATAAAGATCAATTACACGCATTAATGGATGATATCTGCATAGAATCCTGCAATAAATAAGGATAGAATTAATAGGATTAATGAAGGCAAGTGCTTTGAGAATGGATTTTTAACTTTAAAGTGTGCCATTTGTGCGCAAACCATTAAAAATGCCATTGATAATGCCGAATAAAGAAGCAAATCTGTATACCAAATACCTGTAATTAATAAGGTGGCAAGAGCTATTTTTGAGGCGCCTACTACATTTCTAATCACATCTGGTAGCCCGTACTGTTTAAATTCAACAACAATATTGTCGAATCTAAATATCCAAACATAGGCTACAGATAGCGCAAGTATAATTTGGCTAATTATTACAAGTTTTTCCATGGTATTTATATTATTGGTGGGAAATTTTTGATAGGCACAAATATTTTATTCTGTATTTGAAATATGTCTCTTGCAAAAATTTTTAATTCTCCGTGAAGGTACTTATACTGGCTGAATAATAGCTGTTTGCAGATTATTTATTTTGAAGATGGTTTTTAGACTATTTTAAATTAGCTAGCATGGATAAAAAATTCTATGTTATTATTTCATTCCAAAATCCAAACACATTAAAAAATTGTAATATTATCCATGCTCTATTGCATAATTCATTATTTTTTTTGTTTTTTTGTATAATAAATCTAAAAACACACACAAATTAAAAATGAACTGTTTACACTACCAGGCCAATACACATTCATTAAGCCCTGTGGCTTATATGAGAGGTATTGTTTGTAGTAATTTTAGGCCTGAGAAGTTAGTGTTGCGTTTCCGACGACCCTTTATGCCGCGGACTTGAATCTTGGCATTAATTAAAAGGTAGCCGGACCTTCCTACCGGTAAAAAATCAATCAGATTATTCACAAAAGAAAGACGTTTCTTTTTTCCGCTTCAAAAACGGATTTTTTTCTTTAAATCAATGAAAGAAAACGAATTTGTTGTCATACCGGCAACAGACCTTCATACTAAATACGCAGAGCAGATATGTGATGAAATGGCAGAATCTGCCAAAGCTAGAGGTACAGGAATAGCTCGAAGAACTCCAGAATACATTACTCAAAAAATGTTGGAAGGTAAGGCAGTAATAGCCTTGCATCAAGATGGCACATGGGCAGGTTTTTGTTATATTGAAACTTGGAGTCATGGGACTTTTGTGGCCAACTCCGGACTCATCGTCAATCCTGCTTTTCGAAATAAAGGTCTTGCCAAAATGATCAAACGGACTGTTTTTGAGCTTTCGCGGAAGAAATATCCTGATGCAAAGATCTTTGGATTAACAACCGGACTTGCCGTGATGAAGATCAATTCAGAATTAGGCTATGAACCTGTAACATATTCGGAACTTAGTCAGGATGAAGAATTTTGGAAAGGCTGTAAGAGCTGTGTGAATTACGATATTTTGATGAGTAAGGATCGTAAAAATTGCATGTGTACTGCCATGCTTTGGGATCCTGTTGAAAAGGCAAAAGAAATTGAACAGAAAATGAAAGAGGCCGAAGCGTTTAGAAATAAGTCTGCTAAAGAACATCTAAACAAAGTATCTCGCAAACAAACATTACTCGAACGTATTGAGCAAAAATTGCGGAATTCATTAAAGGTGCTTTTGGTTTATTGCATTATTTGTTAAAATCTAAAAAATTAAATGATGAAGAAGAAGGTAGTTTTAGCTTTTAGTGGAGGTTTAGATACTTCCTTTTGTTGTATTTACTTATCTAAAGACCGTGATCTAGAAGTTCACTCTGTAATTGTAAATACAGGTGGTTTCTCTGAAGAGGAACTCAAGCAAATTGAAGAAAGAGCTTATGCCTTGGGAGTGAGCTCCCATGCTGTAGTGGATGAAACTCTCAATTATTACGATAGCTGTATCAAATATTTGGTTTTTGGAAATGTACTTAAAAATGCAACATATCCACTTTCTGTGAGCGCCGAGCGCGTAAGTCAGGCAACAGCAATTGCTAAATATGTGAATATGATTGGTGCTGACTATGTGGCACATGGTAGCACTGGCGCAGGAAATGATCAGGTTCGTTTCGATATGATTTTTAATATTATGATTCCTGGAGTAGAGATTATTACTCCCATTCGCGACCTTAAACTGAGCCGTGAAGCAGAAATTGAATACCTAAACAAACATGGTGTAGAATATACTGCTGAAAAGGCTAGATATTCAATTAATAAGGGTATTTGGGGGACTTCAGTTGGTGGAAAGGAAACCCTAACATCAAACCAAACTTTACCTGAAGAGGCTTGGCCAACGCAAGTTAGTCAAACGGAAGAACGCGATATTGAACTCGGCTTTGAAAAGGGTGAATTAGTGGCAATCGATGGACAAAATTATTCGCCAGTAAAGGCTATTCAAAAATTACAAGAAATTGCTCAGTCTTACGGAATTGGAAGGGATATTCATGTGGGTGATACGATAATTGGAATTAAAGGGCGCGTTGGTTTTGAGGCCGCAGCACCGATGATCATTATTAAAGCGCACCATACTCTTGAAAAGCATACTTTAACCAAATGGCAATTGAGCTGGAAGGATCAATTAGCATCATTTTATGGAAATTGGCTTCATGAGGGGCAGTTCCATGATCCAATTATGCGCGACATGGAGGCATTTCTTTCTAGTACTCAGGAAACTGTTTCCGGGAAAGTTTTTGTTAAATTACATCCTTATCGTTTCCAAATTATAGGTATCGAATCTAAGCATGATCTGATGTCGAATAAGTTCGGTAGCTACGGTGAAATGAATAATTCATGGTCGGGAGAAGATGTAAAAGGATTCTCAAAAATCTTTGGTAATCAAACGATGATTTGGCATCGGGTAAACGATAAAAAATAAAAAATGAAGACAATTAGGATTGGAATTGCTGGTGGTGCTGGATATACTGGTGGTGAATTACTTAGTGTACTAATTAATCACCCCTATGCCGAAATAGTTTTCGTACATAGCAATAGCAATGCTGGTAAACCTATTTCTGATATTCATAGCGACCTCTTTGGTGATACCAATCTTAAATTTTCGGATACCCTTTCACAAAATATTGATGTTTTATTTCTTTGTGTAGGACATGGCGATGCTAAGAAATTTCTGGATGCTAATCCAATCAATGAAAATGTAAAAATCATTGACCTTTCTCAGGATTTTAGATTAAAGAACAATTCTACGCAGGCTAAAAGAAATTTTGTTTACGGTTTACCGGAATTAAATAGAGAGTCGATAAAAAAAGCCGATAATATTGCTAATCCAGGTTGTTTTGCCACCTGTATTCAGCTTGGATTATTACCTCTTGCTGCTTCAGGCAACTTAAATTCAGAAATTCATATCAATGCTACAACGGGCTCAAGTGGTGCAGGGCAAAGTCCGGGTGCCACCACACACTTTACTTGGAGGAATAATAATCTTTCCATTTATAAGCCATTTGAACATCAGCATTTGAATGAAATCGGTGAAAGTTTGACCCAGTTGCAGAAAAATTTTAATGAAGAGATTTCGTTCATTCCGCAAAGAGGTAATTTTAGTAGAGGGATTCTTGCTGCCATGTATTTGGAAAGTAGTCTTTCATTAGAACAAGCTCAAAAATTATATTCCGACTATTACGAATCTCATCCATTTACACATTTAAGTCTAAAAAATATTGATTTAAAACAGGTTGTGAATACAAATAAAGTTTTAGTTTATTTAGAGAAACATGGCAATAAACTATTCATTATCAGTATTATAGATAATTTATTAAAAGGTGCAAGTGGTCAGGCTGTTCAAAATATGAATTTGATGTTTGGCTTGGATGAGATGGCAGGATTGAAATTAAAGGGTATAAGATTCTAGTCCCAAATTAAATTGAGACTAGATTCCGATTTTTAAATTTTAGGGTAGTTCAAGCAATTGGCTATCCGCTTTTAACATATTAAACATGAAACTTTTCGACGTTTACCCACTTAATCCCATTGAAATTGTAAAAGCTAATGGTAGCAGTGTTTGGGATTCCAATGGGAATGAATATTTAGATTTGTATGGTGGTCATGCGGTAATTTCTATTGGCCATACACATCCTCATTATGTGCGTCGAATTACTGATCAATTAAATAAAGTTGCTTTTTACTCCAATTCAGTCATTATTGCCTTACAACAAGAATTGGCTGAGAAGTTGGGTAAATTATCCGGAAAAACCGATTTTCAATTGTTTTTATGCAATTCTGGCGCAGAAGCCAATGAAAATGCCTTGAAATTAGCCTCTTTTTATAATGGAAGGAAAAAAGTCATTGCATTTAAAGGGGCTTTTCATGGTCGGACTTCCTTAGCTGTTTCAGCAACAGATAATCCCAAAATTATTGCACCAGTTAATCAAACAGATAATATTACATTTCTTCCTTTAAATGATGAGCAGGCCTTGGAAAAGGTATTTCATGATTTTGGAAGTGAAATTTCATCGGTAATTATTGAGGGTATTCAAGGAGTTGGCGGCATAAAAGAAGCCTCAAAAAGCTTTTTAATGAAGATTAGATCGCTTTGCGATCAATATGACGCGGTTTATATTGCCGATTCCGTTCAATGTGGTTATGGTCGTACGGGTAATTTTTATGCACATGATTTTGCGGGTGTAGATGCAGATATTTATTCTATGGCCAAAGGTATGGGCAATGGTTTCCCAATAGGTGCAATTTCTATTGCTCCCAAGTTTATACCTTGGCATGGCGAATTAGGGACTACCTTTGGGGGAAATCACCTAGCCTGTGCCGCTGCGTTAGCCGTTCTGGAGGTTCTGGAGGAAGATAATCTCCTAAATAATGCAGAAAGTGTTGGTAATTACTTAATTACTGAGTTAAAAAAAATCGATAAAATCTTAGAGGTTAGAGGTAGAGGATTAATGATAGGAATCGACCTTCCAGAGGAGTATAGTCATGTGAAAAGGGATTTACTTTTTAAACATCGTATATTTACTGGTGAAGCTAAACCAAACGTTATCAGGCTTTTACCTGCATTAAATATCACAAAGGCACATGCTGATCAATTTTTAGAGGCATTAAAAATTGAATTAAATAATTAATTGCCTAGATCTTGACATTCGAATATGAAACTATTTTCTTCCGTAAACGACATATCTAATTTAAAAGAGGCTGTAAATCAGGCTTTAATGCTAAAAGCTGATCCTTTTGGGCATCAAAACTTTGGAAAAAATAAAACGCTAGGATTGGTGTTTTTAAATCCAAGTTTAAGAACTCGTTTAAGTACTCAAAAAGCAGCTTTGAACCTAGGCATGAATGTAATGGTTATGAATCTCGATAAGGAGGGATGGGCATTAGAGACAGAGGACGGAGTGGTGATGAACGGAACCACCGTTGAACATATTCGTGAAGCTGCAGCAGTGATGGGTGAATATTGTGATATTCTTGGCTTTCGCTCCTTCCCAAAACTTCAAAATCGTGAAGAAGATTATAGCGAAGGCCTTTTTAATAAGTTTGTGAAGTTTAGTGGTGTGCCTGTTATTTCTTTAGAAAGTGCAACGCTTCACCCACTGCAAAGTTTCGCAGATTTAATTACTATTGAAGAACATAAAAAAATAGTAAAGCCTAAAGTCGTTTTAACTTGGGCTCCTCATGTTAAATCTTTGCCACAGGCGGTTCCCAATTCTTTTTCTGAATGGATGTGCCGCGCTCAAGCTGAAGGAATGATTGATTTTGTAATTACTCATCCCCAAGGACTAGAATTAGCAGAAAAATTTACTCCAGGTGCAAAAATTGAGTATAATCAAGATGCAGCTTTGCAGGGGGCAGATTTTGTGTATGCTAAAAATTGGTCATCTTATAATGATTACGGAAAAACAGTTTCTGGAGCCGAATCTTGGATGATTACTCATAAAAAGTTGGCTCAAACCAATGAAGCTAAAGTGATGCATTGTTTACCTGTTCGTCGTGATTTTGAGCTTTCTGCAGAAGTTTTGGATGGCCCACATTCACTGGTTATAAAAGAAGCAGCAAACCGTGTTTGGTCGGCACAAATGGTATTGAAAAATATGCTTGAGGGATTAAAATGAAATTGTTGAAGATCATAAAAATTGGTGGCAATGTAATCGATAATACGGAGCATTTGAAAAGCTTTTTGTCTGATTTTGCCACAATTCAGGGACCTAAAATATTGATTCATGGTGGTGGTAAAATAGCTACTAAAATATCCTCTGAGCTTGGTATTGAATCCAAATTAGTAGATGGACGGCGAATAACCGATGCAGATACTTTAAGAGTGGTAACTATGGTTTACGCCGGTTTAATCAATAAAAATATAGTTGCAAGTCTTCAGCAAAATGCTTGTAATGCTATCGGACTAACCGGTGCTGATGGAAATATTATTCGAGCTAAGAAGCGTCCTATAAAAAAGATTTTTTCCAAAGAAATGAATCAAGAAATTGATTTGGATTATGGCTTTGTTGGCGATTTGGATGATAGCTCAGTAGATTCCGAATCACTTTATATATTACTTGAATCTGGATTTACTCCAGTTTTTTCGGCAATTACTCATGATGGTAATGGTCAGCTTTTAAATACCAATGCAGATACAATTGCATCTGTTTTAGCCGTTTCTATGGTTAAGCACTATGATACATCACTTATTTATTGCTTCGAAAAAGCGGGTGTTTTAATGGATGTTGATGATGAAAATTCTCTAATCAAATCGATAAATCCAAATAATTATAGTGATTTGAAGAAGGATGGGATTATAAACGAAGGAATGATTCCTAAATTAGACAATGCTTTTGAAGCGATTAAAAATGGCGTTAAAGAGGTTTGCATTGGCAAATCTGATGCCTTGTCTGATTTGAATCAAAATAATTTCGGTACACGAATTACAAAATAAGATGGTTCTGTTGAATACAATAGCATCTTTAAGAAGCAAGAATATTGTAAGCTCAAACGGCTGATGGTTAAGCTTCCCTTAATCTGGATTTGCATAGTCGCCGAGAAGATGAAATTGAAAAAAGAGTTTAAATTATCGGCTCAAAAGGCCGGTGAATTATATGAAAAGGAATAATAAAATGCACACTACACTTTTTAATGATAGTTTAGGTCTTCTTCAAAAATTAATTTCCATACCTTCTCTAAGCAAGGAAGAGGCTCTTACGGCAGAGGCTATAGATTTATTTTTGAAGGATCGTGGCGTCAAAACTCATCGTAGGGAAAATAATATTTGGGCATTTAATAAACACTATGATGCCTCAAAACCAACTATTTTATTAAACTCACATCACGACACGGTCAAACCCAATTCTAGTTATACTCGCAATCCTTTTTCTCCTGATCTGGAGGATGGTAAGCTATTTGGTTTGGGAAGTAATGATGCTGGGGGCTGTCTTGTTTCATTGATAGCTTGTTTCTTGCATTTTTATGAGCAGGAAAATTTGAAATATAATCTTTGCCTGGCGGCTACTTCTGAGGAGGAAATTTCGGGTGCAAATGGACTAGAGCTTATCGTTCCTGATCTTGGTCCTTTAGAATTTGCTATTGTTGGAGAGCCTACATTGATGGATCTTGCAATTGCTGAGCGGGGATTAATGGTGCTTGATTGTGTTTCCCATGGCAAAGCGGGTCATGCTGCTCGCGAGGAAGGTGAAAATGCAATTTATAAGGCTATTAAGGACATTGAATGGTTCAGAACCTATGAATTTGCAAAGAAATCAGCTTTATTTGGTTCCATTAAAATGAGCGTTACCATCATTGAGGCGGGCTCACAACATAATGTGGTTCCAGCTATTTGTAACTTCACAGTGGATGTGAGGGTAACAGATGCCTACAGAAATGAGGAAGTAATCAAAATTATCCGTCAGCATGTAAATTGTGAGGTAAATCCACGTTCTGTACGATTAAAATCTTCATCAATTAGCGTAGATCATCCTATTGTGCTTGCAGGAATCGCTTTGGGTAGAAAAACCTATGGCTCACCCACAACCAGTGATCAAGCCTTGTTAGATATTCCATCTCTCAAAATTGGTCCCGGTGATTCTGCCAGATCTCACATGGCTGATGAGTACATTTATGTAAACGAAATTGAAGAAGGTATAGATCTTTATATTCAACTTATCAGTAAAATTGTGTGATGTCGCGAGATTTAACCATAATTTTGGAGTCTGATAGGGTCTTACTTCGTCCGCTAAGTTTAGAGGATGAAGAAGCATTGCAGCTTATCGCCGACGATGATTCACTTTGGGTTTATGGTCTCCAAGATCTTTCAAAACCTGGCGAACTAAATAAATATATTCGAAAAGCCCTAGAGGATCGCGAGAATGAAACTACTGCGGTTTGGGTAATTATTGATAAAAAAACAAATCAAATGGCCGGTTGTACGCGCTTAGCTGAGATTTCTTGGAAAGATGAGCGTGGACAAATTGGTTGGACTTGGATAGGTCGCGATTTTCAGGGTAGCGGATTGAATAAAGAGATGAAATTCCTAATCTTGAGATATGGTTTTGAGGTTTTAGGGCTCAATCGCATTGAATTTAAAGCAGATGAACGAAACCATCAATCTCGGCAAGCCCTTTTGAGTATTGGTGCTATGCGTGAAGGAATTTTGCGCCAACATATGAAAATTCATAATGGTTATATCCGAAACACAGTATTTTATAGTATTTTGGCTTCTGAATGGGATACTGTAAAGGAACAATATTTTAAAAATTTCATTCATAATCATGACTAAGCTCTGGCAAAAAGATACACAAACTGAATATTCTGTAGAAAAATTTACAGTGGGTAATGATCGTGAGCTGGATAATCAGCTTGCAGCTTTTGATGTACTTGGTTCATTAGCTCATACGCGCATGCTTGAAAGCATCGGGCTTTTAGAGAAGGCGGATCTTGATCAAGTTCAAGCAGGTTTGAAAATTATTTTTAAAGAAATTAAGGAAGGCAAATTCAGTATTGAGTCGGATGTGGAAGATGTACACTCTCAAGTAGAATTATTATTGACCCGAAGAATAGGTGAGGCTGGCAAGAAAATTCATAGTGGCAGATCACGCAATGATCAAGTTTTAGTAGATCTTAAGTTATTCTTTAGAAGCGAAATTCAAGGGATTGTAAAAAATACAGAATTCCTTTTTAATCAGTTAATTAAGCAGAGTGAAGAGCATAAGGATAAATTGTTTCCAGGCTACACTCACCTTCAAATTGCGATGCCTTCTTCTTTCGGATTATGGTTTGGAGCTTATGCTGAAAGCCTTGCCGACGATATGGAAATGATGCTGGCAGCTTGGAAGATTTGTAATAAAAATCCATTGGGTTCAGCAGCTGGATATGGTTCTTCTTTCCCTTTGAACCGTAGCATGACTACCCAGCTTTTGGGCTTTGATTCACTTAATTTTAATGTGGTTTATGCTCAAATGGGACGTGGGAAAACCGAGCGGATTCTTGCACAGGCCATGTCGTCTGTTGCGGCAACTTTAGCAAAATTAGCGATGGATGCCTGCCTTTTCATCAATCAGAATTTTGCATTTATTAGCTTCCCCGACGAACTAACTACCGGTTCAAGCATTATGCCTCACAAGAAAAATCCGGATGTTTTTGAATTAATTCGTGCGAGATGTAATAAAATTCAAGCGCTGCCGAATGAGATTGCTCTAATGACTAGCAATCTTCCTTCTGGTTATCACCGCGACCTTCAATTACTGAAGGAAAACCTTTTCCCGGCTTTCAAATCATTGAACGAATGTTTAGAAATGACCGCTTTCATGCTTCAATCTATTCGCATTAAGGAGGATATTTTAAAGGATGAGAAATATGCCTATCTATTTAGCGTAGATGCGGTTAATGAGCAAGTATTGAGTGGTATTCCTTTCCGTGAGGCCTATAAAAATATTGGCTCGGCTATCGAAAAGGGCGAATTTAAAGCTCCTGCATCAGTAAAACATACGCATGAAGGAAGTATTGGCAATTTATGTAATGAGCAAATTCAAAGTGCTTTTAAAGATGTTTTATCAGGGTTCAATTTTGAGAAAGTAGATTCTGCGATTTCTGATTTAATTGCTTGATAATTAAATAACTATAACATTATAAGATCCTGTTTTAAAATGAATATATCCAAACTAGCAAATAACCTTGAGGGTTCTGAAATAATAAAAATTGCCGGCGAAATTAATGAGCTAAAGCGTAAAGGGGAACAAATTGCCAACCTAACCATTGGCGATTTTGACTCTTCAATTTACCCAATTCCCAATGAGTTAAAATCGGGAATTATGGATGCTTATGCCGAAAATCAGACCAATTATCCTCCTGCTGAAGGGGTTGCAGTGTTGCGTGATCAGGTTTCAGCATTTTTAAAGGAACGCTTCGGTTTAGAATATAATAGCAAGCAAATATTAGTCGCGGGTGGCTCACGCCCATTGATTTATGGCACTTTTATGGCCCTAATTGATCTAGGCGATAAGGTAGTTTATCCTACTCCATCTTGGAATAATAATCACTATTGCCGTTTTACAGGTGCTAAAGAAATTCCGGTAATTACTACTGCTGCAAATAATTTTATGCCTACAGCAGAAGAAATTAAACCGCATCTGAAAGGCGCAACACTTCTCGCCTTGTGTTCTCCCTTAAATCCTACAGGAACAATGTTCTCTAAGAAAGATTTGGAAGAGATTTGTGATCTTGTTATTGCAGAAAATAAGACGCGTACGGCAGATGAAAAGCCTCTTTACATCATGTATGACCAGATTTATTCACTGTTAACCTTCGGCGATCAATTTCATTATGATCCGGTAAGTCTCAGACCAGAACTTAAAAATTATGTGATTTATATCGATGGTATTTCAAAAGGTCTTGCCGCAACTGGTGTTCGAGTAGGATGGGCTTTCGGTCCGGAGCATGTAATCGATAAAATGAAAACTATTGTTGGGCATGTGGGAGCCTGGGCACCTAAGCCCGAGCAAGTGGCCACAGCTAAATATCTTACGCAACAGAATGAACTAAATGATTATCTGAAAAATTTTAAAGCTAAAATTCAGAAAAGTTTAGATGCGCTTTATCAAGGTATTATTCAAATGAAAGCGGATGGTTTTGCTGTGGATGCTATAAATCCGATGGGCGCTATTTATTTGACAGTTCAAGTGGATTATATTGGTAAAACTACTCCTGAAGGTGAAGTCTTAAAAAATAGTACAGATGTTAATTTTTACCTAATCAAAGAGGCAAAAATGGGTATTGTTCCTTTTTCGGCATTCGGGACAAATAACAGTGTGAATTGGTTTAGAGCTTCTGTTGGTGCTTGCTCTTTGGAGGATATTCAAGAGATGATACCGAGAATGAGATTGGCGCTGGGTAAGCTT
>NZ_JBIIPN010000107.1:0-8836 GCF_044342615.1 Daejeonella sp.
AACCCCTGTAAAGGGAGGGCAAAGATAGGAAACTCTTCTTAATAATCAAATAGTTGAGAGATTATTTTTAAATAATTTTCATTTAATGCTCAAAATATTTCTAAACAGCAATTATTAAGCTTTAAAACGAAATATCGAATTAATCCAACTCAAAAGATTGAAGGATTAACTCGATATTTTATTATTTTTAATACTATTTGCTCTTAATTGAAAATTTTAAATTTTATAATCCCTGCGGGAAGTTCAATCGCACTAGTACTTGTATTGGTAAATTTAATTTTTACAGCATTGCTTCCGCCAATCCATACTGTAAATACACCTTCAGCGCTAGCAAGTTCGTCAGGCAATCCAATACTCACAACATCTCCTAAGTTTACACTACCAGCAAATCCCACACTTATAGTTTGGCTTGTTCCAGCAGCGACTTCTGGAAAATCAATTGTTTGCTCAAAAGATATGGCTCTTACCAATATTCCAGAAGTAGGTAAAGTTACATTTGTTGGCCCAGTTGAAGTCAATGTGATTGAATTGGCTCCAGATGTTGCCAAGGTACTACCATTTGCTAAGTTTAAAGTAGCCGCAACCGCAGGAGCCACGATTGTTACATTATTTATTGAAGTTGCAGATGCTGTACCTAAGATTGGCGTAACCAAAGTTGGTGAAGTGATGGTAATATTAGGACTAACGCCACTGGCTGTTGTAGCCGTTGCAGCATTTCCTGTAATACTCCCAGCAATTGGCTCAGTAAAGGTTTGCACTCCACTAAATGTTTGAGCTGCGTCTATTCTAGCCAAAGTTGCATTTGTAGTAGGAAGGGTATAGGTTTTTTCATTTACTGTAGGGCCAACAAATTTAGTAAATGCATTTCCTGTACCTCCAAATGCGGGTGCAATCACCTGAGTCAAATTTGCAGACCCATCAAAAGAATTTCCATAAATTGTTCTTGAAGCGACTAATTTAGTCGCTGTTGCTGCATTACCCCCAGCATTTCCTGAAATACTTCCTGAAATTTGTTCAACAAAAGTTTTCACTCCTTCTATAGTCTGATTTGTTGTTATATCAACAAAGTTTTGAGTTGAGCTACCAGTACCTCCCAAAGAAACTGGAATTGTTCCTTGTATGTGAGTAGCCAAATCAATTTTACCCCAGCTAGGAGCTGCACCCACTCCATTACTAATTAATGCATTTCCAACAGCTGCGCTCGGCAATCTAGATAAGGCAGTAGTTGTAGAAGCATATAACATATCTCCAACAATATAATTGCTATTACCAGTACCCCCAGCTGTTGTAGGCAGTGTACCTGATGCTATAGAATTAGCACTTGATGCATATAATGCCCCTCCAGAAGTTAATGATGTTAAGCCTGTACCACCATTTGCTACTGGCAGAGCAGTACCAGTATTATAATTAATAGCTAATGTTCCATTTGTAGTAATTGGACTTCCGGTTATGGTTAAAAATGAAGGTACCGTTGCAGCTACCGAAGTTACTGTACCATTAGTAATGGTAGGCTTATTCTTAATGGAAGTCGCTCCTGAACTTGCATCCCAGTCAATATATTGTGCGGTTAAACCAGTTGCAGGAACTGAGATATCTGCGCTTCCATCAAAACTAATCCCATTAATAGTTCTAGCTGAAGCTAATTTTGTTGCGGTAGCCGCATTCCCACCAATATTTAAATTCGCAACAGGGGTTGTTGAACTCACTACAAATGGAGCAGTTCCAGTAGTAGCAGTAGATGTTAATGAGCCTGTTAGAGTAAGACTAGCACCATTTGCAGAGCCAATATTAGGATTTACCAAATTTGCACCACTAGTTAAAACTACATTGCCTGTACCGTTCACTGGTGTAACAGCCAATGCTCCTGTACCACCTGATGTAGAAACAATACCATTACTCGACAAATTACTTAAGTTAGCGATATTCTGAGTAGAATTAACAGTAACAGTCCCGCTAGAATTAGTCAAACCTGTTGAAAAAGTTAAAGCAGATTGTTTTGCGTTAAAGCTTGTCCAATCCGCAGAACTTAAAGCTCCGCGATTAGTTGCAGATGCTGTAGGTATATTTAGTGTAATTATAGGCGTAGTGGTATTAGTAGCAACGGTAGAGCTAAAATCAGTACCAGAGGTACCTAAGGTTAGGGCAGCAACAGAAGTTACTGTTCCATTGCTTAATGTAGGTTTATTTAAAATTGCCTTACCCCCAATTGTGGCATTCCAGTCAATAAAGGCATCTGTCAATCCAGCTGCTGTCCCTGTTGTATTTTGATTTAATGTAGGAACATCCGCTGCAAGAATATTAGACAATACAGTATTGGTACCATCGCTACGTAGATATCTGCCAGCAGCTTGAGTCCCCGCAAGATTGTTTAATGCTGTCTGCTGATTTGTTGCTCCTGTACCTCCGTTTGCAATAGCTATTGTACCACTAACATTATCTGCAGTACCGGTTATACTTCCAACTATTGGATTGGTGACCGTCAAATTCCCTAAAGTACCTACACTAGTTAAGCTAGATGTTAAAATCGATGAATTTAAAGTATTTCCAGTTAGAGTGGAAGCGGCTGCGCTAATGGTAATCGGACCGGTACCATCAAAATTAACTCCATTAATTGCTCTAGCTGTTGCCAACTTAGTTGCAGATCCTGCATTACCGCCAATACTTAAATTAGCCACAGGAGTAGTAGATAAAACCTCAAATGGAGCATTTCCATCGGCGATATTAGATTTCAACAAACCGCTTACTGTTAAAGAAGTGGCAGTGGCTGCACCTAAACTTGGTGAAACTAATGTTGGCGAATTTGCTCGAACAACATTGCCTGTACCTGTGGTGGTAAGTTGCTCCAGAGCACCTGTACCGCCAGTTGAGCGACCTAAAACCGTGTTAGTTGCTACGTCCTGGATTTTGTCTAAAGTAACAGCTGAAGAAGCAATTTTTGAAGTTGTAACTGCTGAATTAGAAATGGTTAAATTAGTTGCACCCGTTACCTCGCCAGTGTGGGTAGCATTAGAGTTGGCAGCAATATTTCCATTAAGCTTTCCAATGGCTGTAACAATATTATCTGTAGCTGAAATTACCCCGGTTGTACTTGTATACCCTGTTAAAGGCTTAGTGATTACTGCATTAGTTGTAACAGTAGTTGCATTTCCAATACTAGTGACCTCGCCAGTTAAATTTGCATTAGTGGTCACATTGGATGCTAAAGTTGCGGTAGCTGCATTTCCTGTAATACTTCCAACAATTGGACTGCTAACAGTTAAATTAGTTAATGTTCCTACGCTAGTTAAACTAGAATTTAACACCGTTGATTTTAAAGTAGTTCCAGTTAAAGTTGAAGCATCCGCAGTGACAATAATGTCTGAACTACCATCAAAAGGAACATTATTAATATTTTTAGTTGCCGCGAGCTTGGTTGCTGTATTTGCTGAAGCAATATTGCCATCAATAGTAGTGGTAAATTTCTGTAAGCCAGTGAATGTCTGTGGACCGCTAGTAATGGCTAAATCGGCATTAAAATTAGGCAATGTAAAAATTTTCTTAGTTGTGAACGGACCGGTAAACTCAGTAAAGGCATTTCCAGTACCACCGTTTTGAGTGGGTAGAACCATTGAAACATCAGAAGTTAAATTTACTGAACCCCATGCAGGTGCAGATGTGCCACCTTTTAGCACTTGATTAGCCCCACCAAGTGGAAGTCTTTTAGCAGAACCTAAAGTTTCACCGTAGATCATATCTCCAGGATTAGTCATAGGTGATAAATTATCAAATCCTGCTTGCTTCGTATTTGCACCTGTACCTCCGTTTGCTATTTGCACTACGCCTGAAACATTGTTGGCATTTCCTGAGACATTGCCATTTAATGTTCCAACGAAAGTTCCAGCAGTAATTGTTCCACCTCCAACATTTAGACTTGATCCAGTTGCATCACCAATTTTTGGAGAAACAAGTTGTGCACCACTTGACATGACTATACTTCCTGTTCCAGTTTGGTTAGTGGTAGTAAGTGGGGCACCTCCACCTAATATTAAACTGGTACCTTCTGCAGCGCCAATTAGCGGTGATACTAATTTTGGAGCAATCAATGTCTTTTGTTCTAGAGTCTCAGGTTCTTTTAAGGTAGCTAGCGTGCCTGATGGTGGCAAGGTAACCACCCCTCCCCCAATATTAGGTCCATTTAAAACAGTAAAACCAGATTGCACACCTGCCAGTCTGAGCATACCATTAACTCCACCAACACCTCCAACGCCTGGCGTACCAAATGTTTTTGGTCCAGTAACTACCTGATCACCAGCTAAAATCATATCACCACCAGCAAGATTTTGAAATGAAGGAGGCAAGCCTGGGCCATTAGACCTTAAAACTTGTCCAACGGTTCCACTAACAGTTGAAATATTATTAGTTCCATTTCCAATAAGTATTCCTCCTGAAGTTAAACTACTTACGCCTGTCCCGCCATATTGAACTTCAGTAACTGTACCAGGTCCAGTTGTAACCCATGAAGGTACAATAGATGTACCCACTTGTTGAACACGTAAAACTGCCCCAATTGGGCCAATTGACAATTTTTTAAGAGTACTTGAACTTTCTGCAAATAAAATATCTCCAACAGCAAATGATGTAAATCCTGTACCGCCATTTACTGGCAATACTAAGCCTGTTGGACTAATTGTGGTTGCAGTTTTTGCATTCCCGTTAAATATACCTGAAAAAGTAGGAGCAATTAATTCACCCGTTGAAGGGTTATATTTCAAATTAGAGCTACTTACTTTAACAGGTAAATTACCTGTATTGCCATCCACAAAAGTTAGTGGTTTAAAGGAATTACTAGCTAAATCATCAGTAATGGAAACATTAGCCGTATTAGTAGCATCAATAGCATTGGTAGCAATACCATCTAAATCACCTTTCAAATCACCTTCGAATTTTTTTGCTATTAAAGTCCCGCTTGCTGGAATATATTTTAAATTAACTCCATTTGATCGGAGTGGCTGATTTCCAGCAGCATTATTTACGAATAATGGGTATGTTTCTGCAGAGTGTGATGCATTATCAATAATTACAGATTTCAATGCATTATCTGCAGTTGTCGCATTTGTAGCAGATACAGCCGATAAGGCAGATGATGCTTGTCCAGTAACATTACCAACAAGCGGACCAGCAAATCCTGTAGAAGTTAATATTCCATTTGAAGGATTATATTTTAAATTATTACTACTTGCCTTTATAGCTTGATTTCCTGAAGCAGTTCCCACAAAAACGGGAAAAAATGTACCATTTGTAGAATTATCATCAGTCACACCACTATTTATTGAGTTAGTCGCTGTAGTGGCTGAAGTTGCAGTTGTAGAATTCCCAATTAAATCTCCCTTGAAAGTTATTGCTGTTAATTCCCCCGTTAAAGGTTTGAATCCTAAACGATTAGTACTTACATTGGGTTGTAAAGAGCCCGAAAGTCCGGATACAAAAACAGGATAAACTGTTCCCGCGCTTATGTCATTTGTAGCAACATTTATTTTAGACGAATTTTCAGCGTTTTTCGCATTACTAACTTCTCCAGTTACATCTCCTATTAAATTACCCTTGAAACCTTTTGCAGTTAAAATACCAGTTGATGGTACATAACTTAAATTAGTACTGCTTGATTTAACGGACTGATTACCAGTTGGTGAATTGACAAATACTGGATAAGTCGGTAAATTATTCGTTATATCATCTGTAATCGCAACATTAGACGCATTAGTCGCGGTAGTTGTACTACTCGCATTTCCTATAAGTTCACCTCTAAATTTAGGTGAGACTAACTCGCCTGCAGCTGGAAGGTACTGAAGTTGACTATTATTGACTTTAATAGAAGTCTGACCCGTAGTTGCATTTACCAAAGTTGGATAATAAGTTGCAACACCCGGAACAACCTCGCCAACCTCCAAATTTGATGCATTATCGGCTTGCTGAGCGTTTGATACTTTACCTGTAACATCACCAACCAAATTGCCCACAAATCCCTTGGCAGTTAATATTCCTGTTGAAGGAACATATCTCAAGTTACTACTGCTTGATTTAATCCCTTGATTACCCGATGTGGCTCCAACAAAAGTTGGATAAAATACAGAAGTACTCGAATTGTCATCTGTAATGGCACTATTGAGAGTATTTGTTGAATTTATGGCATTATTTGCATTATTTGCGGTTAGAGCAGTACTTGCCTGACCACTCACATCCCCAACCAGATTACCCACAAATCCCTTAGCTGTTAAAATTCCTGTTGAGGGAACATAACTCAAAAATGTACTAGTGGATTTTAAAGCTTGATTTCCAGTAATAGCATTCACAAAAACTGGATAAGTAGGCAATGAGTTTGCCGAATCATCGCTAACAGCCACATTTGCCGCATTAGTTGCTGTAGTGGTAGTAGTTGCATTTCCTTGTAAGTCGCCTTTAAAAATAGGAGCTGTAAACTCACCCGTAGCTGGTAGATATTGTAACTTTGCACTATTTATCGTGGCGGTAAGTGGACCAACTTTCCCAGTAACAAAGGTTGGGTAAACTGGATTATTGTTAATATCATCCTCTAAAATTTGAATATTTGTTGCATTTAGTGCATCAATAGAGGAAGTAGCAATACCTGTAACATCACCCACAAGATTGCCTCTAAAGCCCTTAGCTGTTAGTATTCCTGTATTGGGAACATAACTTAAATTTGTACTTCCTGTACGTATTGATTGACTGCCAGGTGTATTTGTAACAAATGTTGGATATGCAACTGTAGAAGTTGATAAATCATTGGTAATATTTACATTGAGAGCATTAGTAGCTGTGCTTGCCTGTGTAGAGGTAGATGCATTTCCAATTAAATTACCCGTAAAATTTTGAGCGGTTAAGGTCCCACCAACAGTTAAATTATTAAAGGTTCCATTACCCCCTAATGATCCAGCCAAGAATTCCCAACCAGTAGTTTTTCTTACGTATAAACCCACTGCTGGCCATTTTGTTAGATAAATGAGCATACCGTTCGGGGGACTAAGCGTATTAATTGCAATGGTATCCGTTAAACGGGGCAATAATAATCCTTGATTATTACTTTCAAGCTCTAAAATAGATGATGGCTCAATAGTTGAACCATTGGTGCCTATTTTTATCTGAGCAGAGGCTATATTATCTAATCCTGTAATCAGAAAAACTGCGATAACAAAAGCCAAAATTGAATAATAATTAAATCTCATAGTAGTTGTTTTTATACAATATTTTTAAAATCGAAACGCGCTTATTAGCTTGATTCCATTTATATCTTTTTTAAATTAAAGCCTATTATTTATTAAAATAAATAGCTAGGCATCAGTTCATCTCTCTCAAAAGGGAGATTAAACCTTAAAATTATTTCATGTGTAGATTTAGTAAAGTTGTTTAGCCTGCCCAAATTATAATCATAAGCATATCCCAAACGCACTGTTGGTGTTAATTTAAAATCCATTATACCTACTAAGGCACTTCTACTTCTATAGGAAATTCCACCAGATAGAATTTCACGGAAGTATAGGTTAGCATTAATATCATAATCTAAAGGAATTCCTTCAATTGCTCTGACTAAAAAAGAGGGTTTTAAAATGAAATTATCATTAAGCGTCACTAAAAAGCCTGAATTCAGGTAAATGTGCAAATTTTGCTTTACCGTATATTCTGCTAAAGCCACATCAACTTGCCTTAAATGAGTCCTAACCAAATTGGGCGACGATAAGCCGATATAAAAATTGCTTGTATTAAAAAACATCCCTGTACCAAAATTGGCGGCCATTGCATTCAAATTTTGAGCAAATACAGGATCTCCTGCATTAGTTACATTCAACTTGCTAAAATCAGTACGGTAATTCAATGCCCCCATCTGGAGTCCGAAAGAAAAATTGGAATAGTCGCCTTCAATTTTATACGACATAGACACCTGAGCTCCAATATTTTGTGTAACCGAAACCTTATCACTTACTAGTTTTAGTCCAATACCTAATTGTGTATCTCCAATTGGCATATCACCTGCAATTGAAGTAGTTTGAGGGGCATCTTTAATACCATTGAATTGCTTTCGGAAGGTACTAGTAAAATTCATAGACTGCTTCACACCGGCGTATGCAGGATTAATTTCAAGGGTATTAAACATGTATTGCGAGTACAAGGGAAGCTGTTGAGCTAAAATCTTATTGGGAAGAATATTAATCAACGCAATAAGTGCAAGAATGTATATTTTTTTATCCATGACCTATCTATTTATGATTAAATATCCCGGAATACCTTTTGCTCCATTAGCACTTACTAGATAATAATAAATTCCATCAGGTAATTGGTTTCCCATAAAACCTCCAATATTCCCTATACCATTAAATGTATTATCATAATTGAGGTTTTGATAAACCATAACTTGGTTACGGCTATACACTTCAAAGCGTATGATATCAGTTGGAAGTCTTTTTACAACCTCATAAAAATCATTTAAGCCATCCCCATTCGGAGAAATTGCATCTGGAATGTTGACAGGAGTGTTTTCATCGATATCCTTTTTTATTACGGATTTCGAAAAATATTCCGTATCTTTAAGATTGGCCAAATTTAAACGAGTGTTCGTATAAGCACCAAAAACTGCTGCACGAGTGGTTATCGAACCGGGAGAAAGAGATGGTACTGGCGTAACAAGATCCCATAAACCGTTTAATTTCTGATCGTATCGAGTAACATAAGCTTCCCCTCCGTTTCTATAGTATTCAATTCCTTCATCTGCAGAATTATGTTGCAAGTTTATATCCATTTTTGAACTTGGATCTACAACATATGTCTTCATTATCCATGTTTTATT
>NZ_JBIIPN010000219.1:0-2627 GCF_044342615.1 Daejeonella sp.
TTGAGTCATTGAATTTCGGAAAATTTCTTGCTGACTATGACCAGTGATGATGATAACTGGAATTTCTTTAAGCTGTTTATTTTCTTTAAGTCTTTTAATAAAATCAATTCCAGAATGATCAGGAAGCATTAAATCACATAAAATAAGGTCGGGTAAAAAGGAGTTTGTGAGTTTAAACCCATCCTCTGCATTTTTAGCCGTCTCAACAAGAAATTCCTTTTGTTCAAGCAGCTCTTTTACATTCTCACGTATATCCTCTTGATCCTCAATTACTAATATTTTCGACACGGTATTAAATTAAAAAATTAATGAAAATGGCATTTTAGGGAGCTATAGAACCGATTTGAATTTCAAGGCAAACTTTATGAGTGAGTTTGAGCCTTTAAGATTTAACTTTTTACAAATATTATGTCGATGATTTTCTGCTGTCCGAATACTTATATTTAACTCTTGACTGATTAAAAGAGAGGTCATTCCCAACGCTATTTTTTTCAAAATTTTGCTTTCTGTTTTTGAGAGCGTTTCAATTTGTGATAAAGCTCTATGTTCCTCCTCACTACTTAGTGAAATAGATCCTTCAAGCGCATTGCTTAAATGACTGTTATTTCTAATTTGCGATAAACGTTCAATTCTTTTTTGAATCGAATTAAATAATTCACTGAAAGTAAAAGGCTTAATTATATAGTCGTCAGCCCCTGAAACCATTCCGGTTCTTAAATCCTCTTTCTCAGCTTTTGCTGTTAAAAAGATAAAGGGTATATGATTGTACTGATCATTTTTTCTTACCTGCTTTAATAATTGAATACCATTCATAAATGGCATAGAAATATCACAGATAATGATATCGGGGTTTGCCTTTTTTAAGATATAATCTGCCTCAAGACCATTTTTGGCCTGAATTACTTTAAACTTCTTCAATTCAAGAAATTGAGCGATATTTTCTCTTAATATCTGCTCATCTTCAACTAAGAGTACCTTAAGCTTCCGTTCATTCATGATTTCTATTGATAGGGGAATTTTATTTTAAAACTTGTTCCTTTTCCTAAAGTACTAGTAAAGGATATTTTTCCTTTATGCATCTCAACAAATTTCTTTACAATAACTAGTCCCAGACCAGTACCTTGTATATTTTCTACATTGTTTGCTCTAAAGAAAGAGTTAAATATGTTTTTATGTTGCCCTGCTGGAATTCCAATTCCTTTATCTTTTACTTCGATAGTAAAATTGTCGGATTGGTATTCCAAATTAACCTCCGGATTAGGCTTCCCAATCGAGTATTTTATAGCATTGCTGATCAGATTTATTAAAACCTGGCTCATCAGAACTTTATCGATATGGCTTTTATGTTTTTCTCCACTAACATTAAAAATGACTTGTCGTCCATCTGATGTTACTGCAAAATACTCATTGATAATATTTTTAACAAAATTTTCTATATCTATTTCGTTTTTATGAAGGTCAAATTTGCCTAGGTTAATTCGCCCAACTGTTAAAAGGTTCGACATGATCGTAGAAAGCCTTGTAATTTGACTTTCTATTTTATCGATATGTTTCTCAACTTTATCTTTGGGTACTTGATCATTTTCAAGGAAAATTCGAATTAAATCGGAACTCGACTGAATACTAGCTAGTGGTGTTCTTATCTCATGTGAAGCAATACTTACAAACTGACTCTTTAATTCATTGAGTTCTTTTTCTTTTTGGAGACTGTTTTTAATATTGTCTTCAGCTTGTTTTAATTGTGTAATATCATTTTCCACAGAGATGAAATTGACTAATTCGCCATCTGCATTGTAAAAAGGGCTTACATTGACTTGCATCCAATATTTACGACCATTTTTACTGTAATTTAGTATTTCTGCTGATACACTTTTTTTATCAAGCAAATGCTTGTAAATTTTCTTGATTGCCTTTGAATCTGTTTCTGGTCCATGGAGGAAAGCAGGATCTTTTCCGAAAACCTCCTCAAAACTATACTCCATCACATCAGAGAAGGCTTTGTTGACCCATTGGATTCTTAAATTGGGGTCAGTAATAATAATGACACTACTTGTATTATCAGCCACTATAGCGGCTATATCTGCTATTTGTTTCTGTTTTTTCTCTTCTGTTTTATCTCTACAGATGCATATTACACCACCATCTGCTAGGCTGGTAAGCGTAATTTCTTGATAAACAGGAGAACCGTCTTTTAATTTTGCTATTGTTTCGCCCGCCCAGCGTCTATTTTTATTAACTAGTGGAAAAATTTTCTTTTCTAAATAATCAATTTCATTCTGTTCGTATAGCATGTGCCATCTCTTACCAATAAAATCATGATCATTGCTATAACCAAACATTTTTATATGTGCTTCATTTACATATACATACCGACCTTCATCATTAATTACCGCAATTCCATCCATCGCATCCTGCACAGCAATGGTCATCTTATTTAAAACTGACTCAATGCTTTTGATAGATGTAAGATCAAGTCCGTAACCCATTACCCATTTCGCCTTGCCATTTGAATCATGTAAAGGTTGATAGATTCTAAGATGATGTTTATCGCCGTCATGTGTTTCAAATCGCTCCTCTAAAGAAGCTGGAGCACCTGTTAATATGGTTTCATTAAAGGTAGTCCTTCT
>NZ_JBIIPN010000108.1:0-8740 GCF_044342615.1 Daejeonella sp.
AAATGATAAATAAAAATAAATTATTATTTTTGTGAAAATAAATTAAAACTATGAAAAAAATAATCAGATCAAGTATTACAGAAATGAAGGCTAAAAGGAATGCCGAAATTCAAAAGCTTTATAATAAGCACATCAAAATTAAAGGCTCACAACGTATGGCAGTGGCTCAATACGTAGCCAATGAATTAAATGTAAATCAATCTTTAGTATTAAGAGTTACAAAATAAATTTATTTAATTTTCATTTGTGACAATTCTATGACAAAAGTATTTAAATATGAGTGTATATTTGTTTCAACAACAAAAAGAAATAATATGAAAACTTACACATTTAACACAGACACAAAAAGTATAAATAAATTACAAAATGAATTAATTTCTTTTGTTCATACATTAAGTTTTAGTGTTCAAGATTTTGCATTTGGCAAAGAAAATGAATTAAATGTAAATGGTAAAATGATTCAATTCAATACAGTTTCAAACGGCTGGGATTTTAGTGATGAGTATTCAGTAATTTCTTTAGAAAAATCAATTTCAAATTTTAAATAAATTCTAAAACGAAAAGATTATGCAAGATTTAAACCCACCAGAAACTTATATCAACTCATACTGGGTTGAGTGTGAAAGCTGTAACGGATATGGTTACACAACCGTATCTGAATGGATGGCTATTGCATCGAGTGCAAAGAAATAACCGATATCACAAACTATGACTGCAAAGATTGTGAAAACACAGGACAAATAGAATGCGTACGATAACCCAACACCGCCAGCACGCAGAAAAGATTCTGCGCGTTTGCGAACTCATTGAGTACGCAGAGCATAAAAAGAAAGCTATTGAAAATTCTTATTATTACAAAATATTTGGAACTTCAAAAGCACAACAAAAGGATCTCGAATTTAGAGACGCAGTAATTAACAGATTAGTAAACTATTTAAATCAATTAAAATGAAAAAAACATTGGCAATATCTCACACCGTTTACCCGAACTATGAAGAAAAGTCTTATTGGTTTGGCGCAATGCCACAACACAAAACCTTTGCAATGGATTCACAATTATTCAATCGCTGGGCAAACTACATCCATAACCAGAATTTAAAACTTAAAGGATGGCACTTAAATAAAGTGCGAGCAGGTGGAGTAGGCTACCAAGATGAGCAAGAAAAAACATTAATGGCTTTTAAGGAATTGTTGAAATAATTTTGTACCTTAGTTAAACCGACTGCAACCGGTATTAAAAAACTAAAAATTGCCTGTTAGGGGGCGAGGCGTTGCAGACTCAAACCCGAAGCAGGCTTTATTTTTTATGTCAGATATACAAATTCACAATCACAAACTGCCAACACTGCAAGAGCTTTACAATGAGCCGGAGCATTTGGCAAAGGTAGATGCCTTACAGGTAATCTTAAACGCGCCACCGCCACCAAGTTGGGTAAAAACCCATCCATTTATTAAAAACTATAAATACCTGCCTATCGATAAAGTAGAGTATTTATTAAAGCGAATTTTTAAATCTTACCGAATCGAGATACTTCGCGAAGGATCATCTTTCAACGGTGTTTTTGTAGTGGTTAGGGTTCATTACCTGCATCCAATTACAGGGCAGTGGGAGTTTCACGATGGTATTGGTGCTGCGCAATTGCAAACCGCATCAGGTAAATCAGCTGCCGATCTTGCGAACATCAATAACGGTGCTTTGTCGATGGCTTATCCTTTGGCAAAAACTGTTGCCGTGAAAGATGCAACGGATAATTTCGGCGACCTATTTGGTGCAAACCTTAACCGTAAAGATACATTAGGATTTACATCTGATACAAAGCTTACCGATGTGATTAATTCTAAAGAAGAAGAGCGTTTACAAAAGCTAATCGAGAAGGCTAATGACTTAATTACTTTGGATTCACTTAAAACTCATTTAACAGATAATTTACAAAATCAATTCGATTTAAAATGGAGACAACTTTCAAAGTAAGAGCAAGCGCTGCAGGTAAAATTATGGGCGCTAAAGGTCTTGGCGAAACAGGTAAAAGCTTTTGCAAACAATGGCTTAAAGAACACCTTTACAAGCGCAGGCCAGAACTAAAATCTAAGTACATTGATAAAGGTAATCGCTTAGAGGATGATGGTTTGACAATGGCAGCATTAGAGCTTAATCTTGGAATGATTTATAAGAATGATGAATTTTTTCAAGACGATTTCTTTTGCGGAACTCCAGACCTTATTCACGATGGAGTAGTTTATGATAATAAATGCTCGTGGTCTTTAGATACATTTCCGATGTTTGAATCAGAAATTCCGAACAAAGATTATTATTATCAGCTTCAAGTGTATATGCACCTCACTGGATGCACTAAAGCTTCGCTGTGTTACACGCTTGTTGATGCAGACTATGATTTAGTTAGTCAGGCAGTAAAATGGCTTACAGATAAGGAATCTATTTATAGGACTATTTCTAATATGGTTTATACTCAAAAAGCTTTTGATGAGTTTAAACAAGAATTTTGCCACGATTCTAAATCTTATTACTTTGTCGAAATCCCTGAATCAGATAGGCTAAAGGTTTTTAGCTTTGATTACGATGCCGATGTAATCGCAAAGCTTCAAGAAAGAGTACAAGAATGCCAAGAATATATTAATTCACTTTTAAATAAATAAAAACGATGTCAAAAAAACCAATGCACGGATCAATCTGTATGACAGATTTATCAAACGCTTTCAAAGCAAAACATTCAGCTTTTAACAAGTCTGAAAAAAACGGTAAACTATACGCTAATATAGCAGTATGGTTAAACGATGAGCCGGATCAATATGGTAATATTTTATCATTCCAATTGAACAGCAAAAAAGATGCACCAGATGAAAAGGTGTATTTCGGAAGCGCAAAGCTCCCTGTTGAGAAAACAAATGAACCTGCACCAACTCCAGACCCTACATCTACCGATGAATTAGGATTCTAATATTAACCAGCCCGGCTAACTACCGGGCATAATTTTAAATTTATGCACTTATCTCACTACGTAGCCGTTGGGCTATCTCATAATCACCTTACAGCATCAATAAAAAAAATTAAAGAATACAGAAATGTAGTCTATTTAGAAAATCAAGTTAAATTTGATGCCTATGCTCACCGTATTTTATTGTTGGTTTCAGAAGAATTTAATCTTTCAATTGATCAGCTAAAGTCAGAATGTAGGCTTTCAGATTACAAGACTGCAAGGCATATTGCAATGTATATCATCCGCAAAAAATACTCGATGCCAATAGCTAAAATTGGTAAATTACTTAATCGGGATCATTCGACAGTTAGCTATTCAATTAGCCTTGTTGATGATTTGTTAAGGTTTGACAAAAAATTTCAAGCTGTTTACTATCCTATATTAGAAAAGTGTAATGTTTAATCACCTACATCAAAAAATAATCCTGGACTACCTGTGTGGGAAGTCACTGGATAAATACGATCCTATTGAAGTGGCAAAAGCTTTATCTAATTACTATGGCTCGAAAGCACATAAAAACTGATGGTAGAGGCGATGCGCAAGAACTTGGCAAAATCCAAGAGTATAAAGCAAAGCCTAAACCTTGGAAAGAATCGCAATGGATGCGGAACTACAGGCTAAACAGGGAACGTGTTTTATGGAAGCTTTATCCTGAATCACGAGCCGAAATTGAACAATACGTAAAAGAAATGAAAGAACAATGGCAAAAACAAGACAAGACTTCACCGATCCAATGAGCCAGTACCATAGCAAAAGGACTGCTAAGATTGTAAAACCTACTGAAAAAGAGTGGAGCATTCAGTTAGCTTTCTGCAAGTGGCTTAGGCTTCAATATCCGGATGTAAGATTTAGAAGCGACATCCAATCAGCTGGTAAGCTATCACCACAGATGCAAAACATTAAAAAGATTCTCGATCCATATCGTGGATGGCCAGATATTATGGTTTACCTTAAACGTGGCGATAGATGCGGTTTAGGGATTGAATTAAAACGCTTAGATAGTGGCTTATGGCTAAAGGATGGTTCACTATCTAAAGATAAGCACGTTCAAGAACAGAATGAGGTTCACGAGTTTCTTAGAGGAATTGGCTGGCACGTGGAATTTGCAGAAGGTTTTGATCAAAGTGTGGAAGTTTTTGAGAGATATTGGAATTTAAAATAATTTTGTATATTTGTAAAACGATGCCGACACATCGTAAACGGAAAATATTTATAGCCTTAATTGGGGGAGAGTTGTCGGACTTGAACCCAGCTAAGGCTTTTTTGTTTTAATTTCATAGATGTTATGAAAGATATTTTATTTCAGTATTATGAAGCTGATATAAAAAGTACAAGACCTTTAGGAATTGTTTCTTTAGAATACTGGATTCAATCTATGGTTAATCCAAAACCTAAATATAAAGAAATATTTGAAAAAATTCATTTAGCTTCACTTAATCAAAATAAAGCTGAAAAGGATATTTTAAAAAGAGCATTGTATTTTTTTACTCCTTCTGTTTTAGTAAAAAATAGAAGGTGTTATGCTGATATAGATACGTTTACCGGATTGCTTACAATAGATTTTGATGGACTTGATCCTGATTATGCAGAAGAATTTAAAACAGCTTTGTTTAATGAGTATAAGTTTATAATTTGCTGTTGGTTATCCGCATCAAAAAAAGGTGTAAGAGCTTTAATAAAAATTCCTATTGCTAAAGATGTAGATGATTTTAAGCTATACTTTAATGCGATTGAGCAAGAGTTTGGAATTTATAATGGATTCGACATAGCTCCTAAAAATTGTGTACTTCCAATGTTTATGTCTTATGATACGGAAATTCTTTATCGGAATGATTATCATACTTTCAATAAAAAATATAAACCAATTGAGCCAACACAAACTGTACAGTATTTTGTAATTAATGACCCAACAACTGTACAAAAGATTGTACAATCTGGCATAAATAAGATTATAGATAATGGTCATCCACAATTAAGAGCAATTGCTTATTCTCTTGGTGGTTATGTTGGCTCTGGTTATTTATCTGAAAGCGAAGCTAATTCATTAATAGGAAGTTGTATAGATTCAAATGGATATCTATCAAGGCAAACGAAAGGTTTAAATATGGCAGATGTTTATAAAAAAACAGCTAAAGAAATGATTTCAACAGGAAAACTAAAACCGCTTACAATACAAAAAAAATAATATGGATAAATTTAAAGATAAATCAAAAGACCTAACATTAAATCCAATAGAGTGGTTTAATTTTTATGGCGATTTTAAAGAGGTATTTAAATATAGTAAAAATCATTACTATATTTCAGATACAGAAGTTGGCTCTTATAAACAAAAACAGGAAGTGCTTTATAGTGTTAATGGTATTTTTGTTGATGTTAAAAAAGAGGATGATCATTTTGATATTCCTAAAGGAGCAACCTTTACAAAGTTTATGCTACTAACTAAAGTTAGATTTAAAAATAACTATTCAGTTGCAATGAATTATGTTTTGTTTAGTTTAATGAATATCGAAATTCCTTTTATTAGAGTTGGTGTAGATTACTTTAAGAAAATAGTTAAACCTACAAGATATGGAGGTCAAGCGACTTTATTAAAGCATTGGAAAAAGGATGAGATAAAACAAGATTATGATAATGGATTTATTAATCGTGTTTATAAATATGATGACTTTACAATCGAGCCTAATAACATTGATTACAATCCGATTATAAATAATTTTTATAATCTTTATTCTCAATTTCAGCATCAAGTTCATCCTGAAATAGTTAAAGAAAATGAAATTGAAACTTCGCTTGATTTAGTTAAACATATCTTTGGTAATAAATATGAAATCGGTTTAAAGTATTTAAAGATTCTTTTTGAATTTCCTAAGCAGATTTTACCTATTATAGTTTTAGTATCTGAAGAGCGTGGAACTGGTAAAACTACTTTCTTAAACTGGATGGATATGATATTTGGTGAAAACTGTGTGGCTATATCGCCAGACGATGTATCACGTGGGTTTAATTCTATTTATGCAACTAAGAATATTATTTTAATTGATGAAGCAGTTGCTGAAAAACAAGCCACAGTTGAAAAGCTTAAAAGCATTGCAACAGCAAAAACAATATCTGTATCTCAAAAGTTTGTTTCTGAATACTCAATTCCTTTTTATGGCAAAGTAATTCTTTGTACTAATAAAGAAACTGATTTTATGAAAATTGATAATGAAGAAATAAGATTCTTTGTTTTGAAAGTTCCGGTTATTAAAAAACTTAACACCAGAATAGAAGATGATCTGTTTAAAGAGATTCCTAAATTCCTAAAGTATTTAACACAGCTTGCTGAAATAGATTTTTCTAAGTCAAGAATGGTATTTACTCCAGAAGAAATTGAATCTGATGCTTTGGAAACGGTAAAAGAAGAAAGCCGTAGTGGTTTGTTTAAAGAACTTTATTTATTTATTGAGGATTATTTCAATAATAACCTAAATATAGATGAGTTTGATGCCACACCAATAGACATAAAAAACAGATTCTTTATAAACAATAATCAGATTTCTGCAAGCTATATTCGTAAGGTTATTAAAAATGAGTACAAATTAACACCGCAAAAAATAAAACGATATTATCCGTTTGGTGAAAGCCTAAAAGAGGCTGTTGGTACTCCATTTACCTTTAAAAAGATACATTTTTCTGAAGATGTAAAAAACATTTTTTACGAGGAACTTATAAACTTCTAATAATCAAGCAGTTATGTTTTGTAAAAAACTAAGCACTGAAAAAAACTAATAGGAAAAAAAAATACATAAAAAAAAACCTATAAACTTTATATATATACTTTTACATTTTTTACAAAATATATAAAATATATAATAATATAAGTTTAAGTATATTTAAAGTGGGTTTTTGGCTTGTAAAAAACTTGTAAAAAACTTGTAAAAAACAGCGATTTGTAAAAAACTTAAAACAAACAGAAAATATGATCCCAGACGAAACATTACAAAAATCATTCACCATCCTCGACAATCTTTCACCGAGTGAGATATTAGACTTGGAACGGATAGCAGAAGAGCGCAGGGAGTTATTTATCCATTGCGCAATTCAATACAATAAGAGTTATCAGAATTTAGAACTAAACAATTTAAAAAACAAAATCAAGAAGTATGACAGATTTAGAAAAGCTGGCGAAAGCACTTCCAGCGATCAAGAATAACGATCATTTAAAAAACTTAAATGAAGTGTACGATAGAAATCAATGGCACGGTGTTTTTAAGTACGTACAGGATACTTATGATGTCCAGCTAATACAAAGTACCAATAAGAAAAATAAATTGATTACAAGGCTTAAAAATGCGTTGAAATGAAAATGATAGAAAAAGCAGAATTTAGCAATGGAGTATTTACAAAACCTTGCGAACTGTTTTCAGATATAATGATTGGCGCTATACATTGTACAGGTCATCCTGAAATCGGTTTACCAAAGTGTAAGTATTGCGAATCGTTTAAAGAGGAAAATACTTATCAATTGCATTTAAGTAAAGAAATTATTCCGATAGTTTCGGAGGTTACTTGCATTAGACCAGGAGCTCAAACTAAATTATTTTAAATTATGAAAGACAACCAAATCACATTAACAGTCCTACAAGCTATGGGCTACAACCTTGCACCAAGTGTAATTGATGCGGTCATTGCTGCGTATGAACTCGCAAAAAAGAATGGTGGTGAAACAAGTATTGATGAAATTATTGAATTAAAGCATGAATTAAATAAATAATTATTTACATTTGCTAAGCAAAACCAAATAAATGAAAAGAAATTTAAAAAATAGCCCCCCGGTAATCTTTGCGGTATCTCATCTCGCTTTTGGTTTTGCTCGCTGGGGGGCTTATTTAATATTATGACTATACACGAAAGATTATTAGCAAAGTTTGGTGAGGACAACCAAAAACTAAAGACAATCGAAGAGATGGCTGAATTAATACAGGCGATTATCAAGGGCACAAACGTAGATGAGGAACTGGCAGATGTTCAAATTATGCTTGATCAAATGAAAATATTGTATCCTAATTGGGCAACTTGGCAGCAGATTAAGTTAAATCACATAGAGCAGAATATCTTATGAGCTACGAATCACAAGCTGAAGAAATATATGAACGTTTCTTTGAGATAACCAAAGATGCTAAACAAGCCAAGCATTGCTCAATCTTTATGGTTACTAACCTAATGAGGCACGGTGTAGATAAATTGTATTGGGCAAAAGTTCTATTAAAATTAGAAGAAACAATTATATGAAAAAATTAATTATATTTGCAGTGTTAGCCATAATGGTTAGCTGTAAGAAAGATGATCCTGTATTGCCAGAGGTTTGTGATATGTGGAAATACACAGAGCGTAGAGTAGTTACTGTATCAACAGGAGTATTTGGTAATTGGGAACCGCATCCTGTAGCACCTACATTCTATTCAAAGAACTGTGGGGATGAAGGTAAGATTATACCGGGCAATACTCATTACCCAGATGGGCAGATACTAACTTACAGATATGTTATAAGAAGAAAAAGGTAAATTAAATAATTAATTTAAATTAATTATGGATAAAAGAAAAAATAATGGCGGTCATGCTACCAATGGTGGCAGAAAAAGCAAAGCAGAAGAGTTGCAGCTTATAGAAAAATTATCACCTTTAGAGCCATTGGCTTTTAAGGCGCTAACTGATGCAATAAAAGATGGCAAAGATTGGGCGGTTAAGTTATTCTTCCAATACAA
>NZ_JBIIPN010000109.1:0-8665 GCF_044342615.1 Daejeonella sp.
ATTTGATCCGCCGATGCTGATGGTTACATCATTACCCATAACCTGCGCAGCAACCATGGTAATCGCCTCATTTTGAGTGGGATTAACCTTTCCTGGCATGATAGAAGAGCCTGGTTCATTATCAGGAATATGAATTTCTCCAATTCCAGAGCGCGGACCAGAAGCAAGAAGGCGAATATCATTTCCGATTTTCATCAGCGAAACCGCAATTTGCTTCAAAGCACCATGTGTTTCTACAATGGCATCATGTGCTGCAAGTGCTTCAAATTTGTTTTCAGCAGTTATGAATGGAAGTCCGGTAAATTGGGCAATATAATCGGCCACCTTAACATCATAACCTTTAGGCGTATTAATTCCCGTACCAACGGCAGTCCCACCAAGCGCTAACTCCGAAAGGTGGTCTAGGGTATTTCTCAAAGCTTTTAAACCGTGGTTAAGCTGTGAAACATAACCCGAAAACTCCTGTCCCAGGGTTAAAGGCGTAGCATCCATTAAGTGCGTACGACCAATTTTAACCACATCTTTAAATTTCTCAACCTTCACTTGAAGTGCATCACGAAGTTTCTCAACCCCTGGAATAGTTACTTCCATCACCATTTTATATGCCGCAATGTGCATGGCTGTAGGATAGGTATCGTTAGAAGATTGCGATTTATTTACATCATCATTTGGATGAATAAATGTGCTTCCTTCCCCAAGCTTATTTCCTTGTAAAACATGAGAACGATTGGCTACAACCTCATTTACGTTCATGTTAGATTGCGTACCTGAGCCTGTTTGCCAAATTACCAATGGAAATTCGGAGGCTAGCTTGCCCGCTAAGATTTCCTCGCATACCTGTGCAATAAGATCACGTTTCTCAACAGATAAAATTCCGCTATCGCAATTGGTATAGGCGGCAGCTTTTTTAAGGTAGGCAAAAGCTTCAATAATTTCCTTGGGCATACTAGCTTCGGGACCAATTTTAAAATTATTTCTTGATCTTTCGGTTTGCGCTCCCCAGTATTTATCGGCAGGCACCTTTACCTCGCCCATTGTATCGTGTTCTACTCTGTAAGTCATTGGAATGGAATTATTTGTTAAACTGCAAATTTAGATTTTTTTACCTTGTGTTGGGATCAAAAAATAAGATTTTATGCGCTTTATTGTAATTTTTATAAGATCTGGGCGGGTGTTTAAAACTCTTTTGCTACACTCAGTATAATATTTTCTAATTTTCAGCATTAATTCTACCAAGAACCTTACCCAATGAGACAATATATAAAAGGCATCCTATTTATTTCAGTCGGCATATTACTAATTCAGGCGTGTAGCTCTGAACCCGAAAAGGGAAAAAAAGAGAGAACACTTTCCGACGATCAAGTGGATAGCATTGCTTTGATTTATGATCCTAAAAAAGCTGACAAAAGGATTGATGAGATTGTGATGCGACTTCATCGGCGTTCAGGCTTTAATGGCAATGTTTTGGTAGCAAAAGATGGTAAAATTATTTATGAAAAAGCGATTGGCTGGGCCGATTATTTACATCGCGACAGCTTAAAAATAAATTCGGTATTTGAATTGGCCTCCATCACAAAGACCTTTACTTCTACGGCAATTATGATGCTTGTTGAACAGGGTAAGCTCAAACTTGATCAAGATGTGAAGGAATTTTTTCCTGATTTTCCGTACGATGGCATTACCGTTAAACTATTGCTCACCCACCGATCGGGCATGATGAATTATGTTTATTTTATTGATGATTTGTGGAAGGCGCAGAAGAAGAATCAGCGGGTGGGCATTGATAATATGGAGGTGATGAAGCAGATAGCGGAGCACAAACCTAATCCATACATGAAGCCAGACCGGAAATTCCATTATAATAATTCGAATTATATGGTTTTGGGAGCTATTATTGAAAAGGTTAGCGGACAAAGGTATTCTGTTTTTATGGCCGAAAATATATTCAAACCCCTTGGGATGAAGCAAACGGCGGTGTATTCAAAGTCTGAATATGAGAAGATACCCGTTGATGTGGTGGGACATGATCGTACTTGGAGACGCTCGGTGGCGCAAAACTTTTTGGATGGCCCTGTTGGTGATAAAGGAATTTACAGCACCATTCATGATCTTTATTTGTTTGATCGCGCTATGCGTAAGGGCCGTTTGCTTGAAGATTCGACCCTCGATTCGGTGTACGCGCCACATAATGAAATGCAAAAAGGACATTTTAATTATGGTTATGGCTGGCGCACCTTTACCGATGCCAAGCATAAAGTAGTTTATCATACCGGTTGGTGGCATGGTTTTCGTCATATTTATTTGAGGCAATTGGATAAAGATATTACCATCATTTTACTTACTAACCTCACCAATGGGAGTCTGTTAAAATTGGACGATTTGTTTAATGCGGCAGGTATGCCCGTGGTTAGAAGAAGTGCGTATGGCGGAAATGGACAAGCAAGTGATGATGATTAAAGGCTTTATTTTTCACGCTTAAAGCGGATATTTTTATTTAAATGTATCCTAAATTTGTAAGATAAAAATTTGAATTATGTTCGATAAATTAATGCAGGCCCAGCAAATGGCTGGAGAGATAAAAAATCGTTTGGATAACATTTCTGTTTCGGCAGAAGTAGAAGGCGGTAAGATTAAGATTAGCTCAACCGCAAATAAGCGTATTACGAGCGTTAGCATTGACCCGCAATTTCTGGCTTCTGCCGATGCGGAGGAATTGGAAGATTTACTTTTGACTGCCATGAATAAGGTTTTGGATCAGGCAGACAATGTGCATCAGACTGAAATGCAGGCCGCTACACGTAATATGATGGGTGGTTTAGGCGATTTATTTGGAAAACAGTAAAAATTTTCGTATATTAAATAATCGTCCCATTTTCAATCACCGCCATTTTTTTGATCACGATAATTCCACTGTCCGCTAGTTTTAGCACCGCCGTCTCTCTACGAATTTATAAATATCAGGAGTCTTCAGACTCCTATTAATTCTCCCGGTACCCAATAATTTTCCATCGATTTCAAAAATTGATTTTCTAAACAACAGAAGGGCTGTTGTACAGTATTAGGCTCTAGCAGTGGGGTTTTAATGAGTGTGAAGACCCTAATCATTGAAGAATCCGTAGACACCGCTGCGCTGAAGTCTACTGACAGTGGAGTAAAGGATTTTACGATCTGCTTTATACAATAAATTTTTCAGCATAATTACCCCACCACCAAACAGTTAATTAAAACAATCGTTTTTTGCTATATTGTAAATTAATATTAGGCTTTTTAATAATTAACTTCGTAGCTCGATAATAAAAATATGGCATTAAGTTGGAACGAAATTAAAGACCGAGCAGTTAAATTTTCCAAAGAATGGAAAGATACCACCAATGAAGAAGCGGATGCTAAACCTTTTTTGGACGCTTTTTTTGATGTTTTTGGAATTACCCGTAAAAAGATTGGAACGTTTGAACACCGTGTAAAGAAACTATCCGACGCCGATGGTTACATCGACCTACTTTGGAAAGGAACTATCTTGGTAGAAATGAAAAGTCGAGGTAAAAACCTGGACAAAGCCTTTCAACAAGCCATTGATTACACACACGGTTTAAAACAAAACGAATTACCAAAATACGTTTTGGTATGCGATTTTCATATTTTTAGGTTATATGATACCGAAGAACAATCCACATTACAATTTAATTTAGATGAATTAATTCATAACGTTCAAAGTTTCGGTTATCTTTTAGGCTATCAAAAGAAAACATATAAAGAGCAAGACCCTGCCAACATCAAAGCAGCCGAATTAATGGGAAAACTCCACGATCGATTAGAAGAAATTGGTTATGAAGGACATCCCTTAGAAGTGTATTTGGTTCGGATTTTATTCTGTTTGTTTGCAGAAGACACCACCATTTTTGAAAAACAACAATTTCAAGATTATATAGAACACAGAACTGCTGAAGATGGCAGTGATTTAGCTTCCAAAATTCAAGAATTGTTTCAAGTATTAAATACTGCCAAAGACAAGCGATTCAAGAATTTAGACGAGCAATTGAACGACTTTCCATATGTGAATGGTAAATTGTTTGAAGAAATTTTACCGATGGCAAGTTTTGACAGCAAAATGCGCCAAGCGGTATTAGATTGTTGTTACATCGATTGGAGTAAAATTTCACCGGCTATTTTTGGTTCTATGTTTCAAAGTGTAATGAATCCTAAAGAACGAAGAAACTTAGGAGCGCATTACACCAGTGAAAGCAATATCTTAAAACTGATCAAACCCTTGTTTTTAGATGAATTATGGGAAGAATTTGAAACTATCAAAGGCAATAAAAACAAACTTCCCGAATTCCATAAGAAGATTAGCCAACTCAAATTCTTAGACCCCGCTTGTGGTTGTGGGAACTTCTTAGTCATTACTTATCGTGAATTACGATTATTAGAATTAGAGATTTTACGAGCCTTATACAAATCAGGTCAAGGAATTCTCGATGTCCGAGAAATAATGCTTTTGGATGTGGATATGATGTACGGCATTGAATACGAAGAATTTCCAGCACGTATTGCCGAAGTGGCCATGTGGTTAATTGACCACCAAATGAACATGCAAATTAGTCATGAATTTGGACAATACTTTGCTCGTTTGCCCTTGAAAAAATCAGCTAAAATTGTTCATGGAGATGCCTTAGAAGTTAATTGGGAAGACGTAGTTTCTAAAAAAGAGCTAACACATATTATTGGAAATCCTCCTTTTATTGGTTCAAAAATTATGAGCCAGTTTCAAAGAAATCAAATTATTAAAGAGTTTGATAACAGTAAAGGTTGTGGGGTTTTAGATTATGTTTCGGGATGGTATTTAAAAGCAGCTAAATACATACAAGGCACTTCGACCAAGGCAGCTTTTGTTTCAACAAATTCAGTAGTTCAAGGCGAACAAACTGCAATTCTTTGGGGGCAAATGTTAACAAAATATGGTGTTAAAATCCATTTTGCTCATAAAACTTTTAAATGGAGTAACGAAGCTAAAGGTAATGCTGCAGTTTATTGCATTATTGTCGGTTTTGCCAATTTTGATATAAAAAACAAAGTTTTATTTGAATACGAAGACATAAAAGGAGAGCCACTAGCTATACAAGTAAAAAACATCAACCCCTATTTGGTTGATGCAAAAGATATTTTTATTGAAAAAAGAAGGAAACCTATTTGCAATGTTCCAGAAATAGCTTTTGGAAGTATGCCTAATGATGGTGGAAATTTCTTCATAAATGAAAATGAAATAGATGAAATTACATTAAATGAACCTATATCAATTGAATATATAAAACCATTTATTGGAGCCCAAGAATTTCTAAATGGTCAAAAGAAATACTGTTATTGGTTTGAAAATGTAAATCCTAAAGACTGGAATTTAATGCCGATTGCTTTACAAAAAGTAAAAGCTGTTGAGAAATTACGAGGAAATAGTTCAAGAGAAGCAACAAAAAAACTAGCACTTTATCCAATGTTATTTGGAGAAATTAGACAGCCAAAATCAAATTACATTCTAATTCCGAGAGTTTCATCTGAGAATAGAAAAATAATACCCATTGGAATTTTTGATGAAAATTCAATTATTGGTGATACATGTTTAAGTATTGAAAATGCAAACTATTATCATTTTGGAATACTTAATTCAACTATGCACATGGCTTGGGTAAAAACCACTTGTGGTAGATTAAAAAGTGATTTTAGATACTCCAATGAAATTGTTTACAATAACTACCCTTGGCCAGAAAATCCAACCGAAAAACAGATAAAAACGATTGAAGAAAAAGCACAAACTGTTTTAGATGTTAGAGCTTCTTTCCCTTCTAGTTCATTAGCAGATTTATACAATCCGTTAACTATGCCACCAGCTTTAGTAAAAGCCCACAACGAGCTAGACAAAGCCGTTGATGTCGCCTACAGCAAACAAGCCTTCACCAGCGAAGCCAAACGTATGGAGTTTTTATTTGAGTTATATGAGAAATATACGGCTGGGTTGTTTGTGAAGGAGAAGAAAGGGAAGAAATGATTAAAAGAATTATAAACACGTACAAAAATCTAAATTTAGATATTGAAGATTTAGGAGAAATCAATTATTTCGTAATGAAAAACGGTTAAGATTAGTTCAAAAGCAAATAAACGTATTACGAGCGTTAGTATTGCCCCGCAATTTCTGGCTTCTTCCGATGCGGAGGAATTGGAAGATTTACTTTTGACTGCTATAAATAAGGTTTTGTATTATGCTGATAATGTGCATCATACTGAAATATAGGCCGCTACACCTAATATGATGGGTGGTTTAGGCGATTTATTTGGAAAACAGTAAAAATTTTCGTATATTAAATAATCGTCCCATTTTCAATCACCGCCATTTTTTTGATCACGATAATTCCATTTTTAATGGTGTGCGTTTTAAAATCGCCGTCGTTTAGGTGCGTGCCGCCATTGATGCGGACATCGTTGCCAATGAAACAGTTTTTATCAATAATGGCATTTTTAATATAGCAACGTTCGCCAATGCCCATAATGGGCGTTTGCGACTCTCCAGACTCTTTTAACTCTTTGAGGGTTTGATAGCGATCGCCACCCATTACATAGCCGTTTACAATGGTAGTACCTGTCCCGATTCGGGTTCTGATGCCAATTACGCTTCGTTCAATGCGACTGGCATGAATGATGCAGCCATCGGCAACAATTGTTTTTTCGAGGGTTGTTCCCACAATTTTGGATGGGGGAAGCATCCGAGCCCGGGTAAAAATGGGCCTTTTTTCGAAGAGGTTGAATTCAGGAATATCATCCGTTAAGCCAATATTTGCTTCAAAAAAGGAGTGAATATTACCAATATCGGTCCAATAACCTTCAAATTGATAGCTGAGCACTTTATGATAGGAGATGGATTGTGGTATTATTTCCTTCCCAAAATCAGTTCTCGTATTATTTTCGAGTAGCTCAAACAGTAAATTTCTATTGAATAGGTAAATCCCCATGGAGGCTAAATATTCTTTTCCGTTCGCTTTCAATGTTTCGCTTACGTCTGATTTCCAATCGTGCAGTACTTCTTGTTTGGGTTTTTCGATGAAGGAGGTGATGATGTTATTTTCGTCGGATTTTAAAATCCCAAAATCGCTGGCATCATTTTCATGGACGGGAATGGTGGCGATGCTGATGTCGGCACCATTTTTTTCATGATTTCTAATCATTTCATCAAAGTCCATTTGGTATAACTGATCGCCCGAGAGGATCAAAATATAATCGCATTCATGCTGTTCCAAATGATTGAGACTTTGGCGCACCGCATCGGCCGTACCCTGAAACCAAGTGCTATTTCCGGGAGTTTGTTCAGCTGCCAGAATATCCACAAAGGCCTCACTAAAAAAGCTAAAATGATAGGTGTTTTTAATGTGTTTATTTAAGGAAGCGGAATTGAATTGTGTTAACACAAAAATGCGTTCAATACCGGAGTTTAGGCAATTTGAAATGGGAATATCCACCAAGCGGTATTTTCCAGCAATGGGTACTGCGGGTTTGGAACGTGTATCGGTTAATGGATACAATCGCGAACCCTGTCCGCCGCCTAACACTACTGATATCACTTTCGAATTCATTTTAACCGCCTAATATGTGTTCATATAAATGGATATATTTCTTGCTTGATTCATCCCAAGAGAAGTTCAATGCCATCATCTTTTTCCTTGTTTTTGTAAGCATTTCGCGATTTGCGAATAGCGAAATAGCTCTTCCAATGGCTTGAATTAGATTTTCAATGGATAGTTCATCAATGCATAATCCATAGCCGTCTTTATTTTCTAGATCAATTACAGTGTCTTTTAAGCCACCAGTTTTATGAACGATAGGGATTGTACCATATCGGATGGCATAAAGTTGATTTAAGCCACAGGGCTCTACCCTAGAGGGCATGAGCAAGAAATCTGCACTCGCATACATTCGATGTGCTAGTGCTTCATTATAACCAATATGAAGTCCATAATGTTTGCGATGTTTTAAATTTATTTTGCCCAATTCTTTTTCGGTTTTTTGATTCCCCGATCCCAAAACGAGTATATTTATTTGATTTTCAAAGGTTTTTAAACAATTATTTATTGTTTCGGCTAAGAGATCTGCGCCTTTTTCTACTACCAACCGTCCTATAAAAATCAAAAGTGGTTTTTCCGGATTGAAGCCAAATTCTTCACAGAGTTTCTTTTTATTTTCAAGTTTCGACTCATCTACTGTTTCAGTACTAAAGTTTTTATCAATCAAAGGATCCTTTTCGGGATCCCAAACTTGGGTGTCAATGCCATTTATTATTCCTAAACCCTTGTTTTTTTCTTGTTGGAAGAGTTTCTCAAGACCACTTGAATTTTGGGATAGCTCATCGAGGTAAGATGGGGATACTGTTGTAAACTTCGTGGAACATTTAACGGATGAGGCTAGTGAATTGATGCAGGTTAACCAGCTCAAGTATTCGGATTTGCTGGGATCAAATTCTGGTAGCAGATCCATTTTATCCCAACCCAAACAACCTTGATATTCTGCATTGTGTATGGTGCAAACGGTGGCTATGCCTGCCAGCGATTTGAAGGGATTGGAATATCGCATGAGGAATGGTATGAGTCCGGCGTGATGATCATGGCAATGAATGATATCTGGTTTATTT
>NZ_JBIIPN010000220.1:0-2577 GCF_044342615.1 Daejeonella sp.
AACGGAAATTTGGTCCATTTTGCTGCCTATAAAAGCCATATTGGATTTTACCCGGGCCCTTCTGCAATTAAAGCGTTTGTTGATGAATTGGCTCCTTATAATTTATCAAAAGGCACGATTAGATTTACGCTAGAAGATGAAATTCCCTTGAATCTGATTTTTAGGATTGTTAAATATAGAGTCGAGCAAAATAAATTAAAAGCCAAATAAATGTTTGCGCTTTGATTTTCAAAAAAGCAATATCATTGTAAGATATCATAATTCATTATTATCTTCACATCTCATAAGCAAAACAAAATGAATTTAAAGTTTAAAGTTTCACCTACAATTTTTTTGCGCTTTGCGGCATTCCTGATTCTATCTACCAATGGAGTAGCCTATGCACAAAGCCCTATTCAGCTTGGTTTAATTGACCTTTCTGCCTTTAAATCGCCTTCAAAATCTTGGCAAATTGCCGGATCTGTTCAGGCAGATTTGAGTAAAACCAATTTTTTGAGCCTCGGTAATGGAAGCGGTATTCTTGTAAACTTCCCTGATAAAAAGAATAAGGGAGAGGATCTTTTTACTCTATCCGAATATGGTGATATCGATTTGGAGTTTGAATATTTGATGGCTTCAGGCGCAAATTCAGGTCTTTACCTTCAAGGACGTTACGAAATCCAATTGGAAGATACATGGGGCTCTCCAAGTCCGAAATCCAATACCAATGGTGGAATTTATCCGCGTTGGGACGATAGCAAACCAGAAGGACAGCAGGGTTATGCAGGTTATGCACCTAGACAAAATGCAAGCAAAGCTCCAGGTTTATGGCAAAAATTTAAAATTTCTTTTCAAGCGCCGCGCTTTGATGCATCTGGTAAAAAAATTGCCAATGCAGTTATGCTTAGAGTTGAACTAAACGGGGTAATTATCCACGACAATGTGGAGTTGAGTGGTCCAACACGTGGCTCAATTAGTAATACAGAAGCTGCAAAAGCACCGCTTCGTTTTCAAGGCGATCATGGTGCTGTTGCATTCAAAAACATAAAAATTACTTCTTTTGATCGACCAAGACCGGCAGAAAAACCAAACGTAAATGCCAATACAGTTGATCCAATTTTAATCGATGCCTCAGAAAATAGCATTCTTAGAAGTTTCATGGATTTGCCTGGATCACCACGTGTAGTTCATGCAGTTTCTGTGGGAAGTGCAGCAAAAGTTCATTATACCTATGATATGGATAATGCCATGTTAGTTCAAGTTTGGAGAGGAGATTTCTTAAATGCTACCCCAATGTGGCATGATCGTGGTGATGGTTCTTCCAGACCATTAGGCATGGTGCAACGATTTGGAAAACCTAAACAAAGTATTGCTCAATTGGCAAGTACTGATGCAGCATGGATAAGCGATACAAGCGGCACATCTTATAAACCAAAAGGTTATGTAATTGATGAGCAAGGTTTACCAATATTTAAATATCATACTTACGGGACTAAGGTTAGCGATCAGGTAACAGTTTTGGATTTAGGACGTGGTATTTCTCGTAAAATTAGCATTAGCAATCCTGTAAATAATTTGTATTTCCGTTTAGCAGATGCTGAAAATATTGTTCAAACAGCAGATGGTTCATATTTAATTGATAATCAATCGTATTATCTCAAAGTGGAAGATGGCGGAAAGGCATTTATCCGTGAAATTAACGGTCGTAAAGAGCTACTTATTCCAATTCTTAATACTTTAAATTATTCAATTTTATTCTAATTAGGACATGAAAAACATCAATAAAATATATAAAACAGTCCTTTTAGGGGTATTCGCACTTGCTAGTATTTCTGCTTTTGCACAAGAAACTCCTAAGGAAGAAGATTTCTCCAAAATAATGAAAGTAGCCACTCCGGAAGGTATTATTCTGGAAGTGGGGGGCTTGGTTAATATGCCTAATGGCGATTTGGCTATTTCTACCCGTCGTGGTGATGTTTTTATTGTAGAAAATCCAACAAGTAGCAGACCCTATTTCAGAAAGTTTGCTTCAGGTTTACACGAAATATTAGGCCTAGCTTATAAAGATGGCGCCCTTTACTGTGCACAACGTGGTGAGCTTACCAAATTAATAGATAATAATCAGGATGGTAAGGCTGATGTGTACGAAACTATTTATTCATGGCCACTTTCGGGCCATTATCATGAATATAGCTTCGGACCAAAAATTGCGCCTGATGGATCATTTTTCGTAACAGCCAATGTAGCATTTGGTAGTGAAGAATGGTGGAGAGGTGAGAGCCGTGTGCCATGGAGAGGCTGGACTATGCGCATCAGCGAAGATGGTAAAATGGAGCCTTGGGCAACGGGAATGCGTTCTCCTGCTGGATTAGGCTTTTTAAATGATGAGTTATTCTATACCGATAATCAAGGCGATTGGATGGGTTCCGGTGCACTTTGGAAGGTTGATAAGGGCGATTTCTTGGGACATCCGGCAGGCTTAGCATGGACGGGAATGCCAAATTCGCCATTAAAATTAACTGAAGCTCAGTTTAATTCTAAAATTGATCCTCGTAAGGTGAAAAATGAAAAGGGTCGTTATATCAAACCCGAAAATGT
>NZ_JBIIPN010000221.1:0-2561 GCF_044342615.1 Daejeonella sp.
ATGCCCTAATAATGCAATTTATGATGCGGGTGCAACATGGAGGTTTTCTGATGGGACTAATCTTAGAGGATTAATTGACTTCGGAGATGGAACAAATTTAGATGCAGAAGAAGTACAATCCGCAATTTCTGATGAGGTTTATTACATCGTACCTGATAAATGTACTGAATGTGTTGGCTTTCACGATGAACCTCAATGCGCAGCTGTTTGTCCAGTAGATTGTTGTGTGGATGATGAAGATGTTCGCGAATCTCGTGAAGAATTACTAGCTAAGAAAGCTTGGCTTCACGTAGAGTAAAAATACTCTTAGATAAAAAATGCGATCCGGTTTAAGGATCGCATTTTTTTTGTTCTATTTTTTTTCAGGATTCGGTATGATCAGTACTGGACATTTAGCCTTCCGAGCCACACTTTGTGATACACTACCAGAAATAAAATGATCAAAACCTGTCCTTCCATGGGTTCCTAAAATAATCATATCTGCTTTGCAATCATCGGCTACAGCCAATATCTCATCCTGCGCCCTTCCAATTTTTGTAACTGTTGAAAGTTTAACATCAGAACCATATTGATCTTCTATTCTTTTTAAAAATGCTTTACTCGCTTCTTCTTGAATATGCATCAGCTCAGGAATCATTGCTGGCGATTCATTTAAAAGCGGATCTGCAGAGTAGGGCGAGCTTATTGGGATCTCATCTACATGAACTAGCGTAATCTTCGCGCCCAAGCTTTTAGCCAAAATTACCCCATAATTAATGGCTTTTTCAGAATATGGACTGTCTTCAACTGCAATAAGTATTCTATGAATATTTTCAGGACTCACCATAAGATTAGGCGTTAAAATGATATGAATTTTATCATTATAGCTAATTTACTCAAAATTTGGTTTATTTGCAAGATGAATCTATCATTTGGGGTGTGCAATTTATCTTTAGTTCCGCTTAGGACTGAAGCATCTGATAAAAGCGAAATGTGCTCGCAACTTTTATTTGGCGATCATTTTACTTTATTGGAAGTTGGAGAAAAATGGAGCCGAATTCAGACCGAATATGATGAATATGAAGGCTGGATTGATAATAAACAATATGTTAAAGTTAATCAGGCGACTTTTGATGGACTACGAAATTCTAAGTCGATTTTGAGTTTACAAGTTTTTCACAAGGTATCAAAGACAGATAATTTAACTGTTTTAAAGCTATTAGCAGGTTCTACTATTCCACAAAATGTAGATGGCCTATTTTATTTAGGTGATACAAGATATAAGCTTGAAGGGGCTACAATCAATCCCATTAATTCTGAATTTCGTTCAGGAGTGAAAGATGCTGCTCAATTTTACCTTGGTTCTCCATATCTATGGGGTGGGCGCTCCATCTTCGGAATCGATTGTTCGGGTTTTTCTCAAATGGTATTTAAACAATTTGGTATCAAACTGAAGCGCGATGCATGGCAACAAGCTGAGCAAGGCGAATTAGTTGGTTTTCTGCAGGAGTCTAGAGCTGGTGATCTCGCATTCTTTGATAATGAAGAAGGTCGGATTACGCATGTTGGAATCATGTTGGATAATCAAAAAATTATTCATGCTTCAGGAACGGTAAGAATTGATCCCATTGATAATCAGGGGATTTTTAATACTGAATTAAATCGATACACCCATAAACTTAGGATTGTAAAGCGTTTTTCTTAGGCTAAAAAAATTAATTTTTATTTGCTTTCTTTAAAATTTTATATCCCAAAACTTTATTAATTTATCATCGCTTACGGAGATAAGTTTTTGATTTTCAGGCTCCCATACAATTTTGTTGATGGATAAATGATGGCCTTCAAAGCCCTTTTCAATACTTAGCGTTTTTAAAAGTTCGAAATTTTCTGAATTCCAAATTTTAATGCTTTTATCTCTGCTTGCTGTTGCTAAAATGGGTAAAATGGGGTGATAAGCAATGGAGTAAATGGAATATAAATGTGCTGGGATGCTCTGAATGAGTGAAAAGTCGGATGTGCTCCAAACCTTCATTTGGGCATCTCTGCTGCCTGAAATGAGCTGCTTACTATCTGGTGAGAATTGTAAGGAACTAATCGGGAGACTATGTTGGTCAAGTACGCATTTAAGACTATAATCACTTAAATTGTACACTTTGATTGTATTGTCTTTAGAGCCAAATGCTACTATTTTTTCATCTGGACTTACCGCTATAACTCTCACCGTTTGATTGGAAACTTTGAAATTATATAGCATTTTTAGATTTGTGAGATCCCAAACTGAAACTGAGCCATCTTCAGATGAAAGTAATACCTCGTTTTTAGAAACTATTGACTTAATATCAAAAATTGGAAGTTTGTGAAATTGTAAAACAGCACTAATTTTTTGCTCTTCAAAATTAAATACATCTACTTGTCCGCTACGCTCCCCAGCAAATAGGAGTGGAGCAGATGTAGGACAATGCAATGCATAAACGGATGAACTTACTGGAAATAAAACTTTGATAAATCCTGGCGCATCTACGCGCCATTCCACAATGCCTTTATCATTACCAGCAGAGAAAACAATTCCTTTTTTTTGCGAA
>NZ_JBIIPN010000110.1:0-8474 GCF_044342615.1 Daejeonella sp.
TCTGATTAGCGGGAAAAGGAATATGCATTGGTTAAGTACCCGTGTATTGCTTCGTAAAATGATGGATACTGATGAGTATATCGATTGTAAGGTAGATGATAATGGAAAGCCTTATTTGACAAATTTTCCTCATTTTATCTCGCTAAGTCACTCCTACGATTATGCTGCTGTGATGGTAAGTAAAAATAAATCTGTGGGTATTGATATTGAACTCATAAAAAATAAAATTGAACGTATTGCTAGTAAATTTATGAGTGCTGATGAGATGCAATTTATTGATGAAAATCAGCGAATTGAGCATTTATATGTATGTTGGTGTGCCAAGGAAGCCATCTATAAACTCCATGGTAAAAAGAATGTTAGTTTCATTGAGAATATTGAGTTAAGACCATTTGCTTACGAAGGAGAGGGTTCATTTGCAGCAAAACTTGGGCTTGGGACTATTAAAAAGGAATTCACTGTCCATTACGAGCGATTTGATGGCTATATGATTGGTTTTGTTTCAGATGATATAAATGAAGAATAAAGAGGTAATTTTTCAAGATTGGGGATTGATGGATTATCAATTAGCATGGGACAAGCAAGAAGCTATTTTTGCTGAAACAGTTGATTTGAAAACTCAAAATCGAAACAATGGGACAGAAATACCGGTTCCCAATCATCTTATATTTGTGGAACATCCTCATGTTTACACACTTGGAAAAAGTGGAAAGCCCGAAAATTTATTGCTTGATGAGCTGGGATTAATTGAAAAGAATGCGACTTATCATAAAATTAATAGGGGAGGTGATATCACTTATCATGGGCCTGGTCAATTAGTAGGATATCCAATTCTCGACCTCGATAATTTTTTTACCGATATACATTTATATTTACGTACGCTAGAGGAGGCTATTATTCTCACACTTGCCGATTATGGAATTTCTAGTGGGAGATATACTGGATTTACCGGTGTTTGGCTTGATGCAGATAATGAAAAAGCCCGGAAAATATGCGCTTTAGGCGTTCGCTGCAGTCGCTGGGTAACTATGCACGGATTTGCATTTAACGTTAATTCAGATCTCAATTACTTTAAAAATATCATCCCATGTGGTATTGATGATAAAGATGTAACTTCTATGGAAAGAGAGCTTGGTTTTAAGCCTGATATGGAAGAAGTAAAATCTAAGTTAGCTCAGCATATCTCAAGATTATTCGAAATGAGGCTTTTATAAATTTCTTTTTGAGATCCGGTATTTATACCACATCTATTTTAATTAGCATAAAAAAGCCCTTTCTGTATATAAAGAAAGGGCTTTTTAAGAATATTTCGGGTGATGATTACATCATACCACCCATGCCACCGCCACCCATTGGAGGCATACCAGCACCTTTATCTTCTTCTGGATCATCTGCTAAAACCACTTCAGTAGTTAATAACATTGCTGCGATAGAAGCTGCATTTTCTAATGCGATACGACTTACTTTGGTTGGATCAATAACACCTGCAGCAATCATGTTTTCAAACACATCAGTACGAGCATTGTAACCAAAATCGGCCTTGCCTTCTTTCACTTTTTGAACGATGATTGAACCTTCAATACCTGCGTTTTGGCAGATTTGACGTAATGGCTCTTCGATGGCACGTCTGATAATTGCAATACCAGTAGTTTCATCTTCATTTGCTCCTTTAAGATCAGCTAAGGCTTCAATAGAACGAATGAAAGCAACACCACCACCAGCAACGATACCTTCTTCAACCGCTGCACGAGTAGCGTGTAATGCATCGTCAACACGGTCTTTCTTTTCTTTCATTTCAACTTCAGTAGCTGCACCTACATAAAGTACCGCAACACCTCCTGAAAGCTTAGCTAAACGCTCTTGTAACTTCTCCTTATCGTAATCTGAAGTTGTAGTTTCAATTTGAGCTTTAATTTGGTTAACACGAGCTTTGATATCCTCAGACTTTCCAGCACCGTTGATTACAATTGTATTGTCTTTATCAACAACTACTTTCTCTGCCTGTCCTAAATAAGTAAGATCAGCATTTTCTAATTTATAACCTCTTTCTTCTGAGATAACTGTTCCGCCAGTAAGGATAGCGATATCTTCAAGCATTGCTTTACGACGATCACCAAATCCTGGAGCTTTAACCGCAGCTACTTTCAGTGAACCACGGATTTTATTTACAACTAATGTTGCAAGAGCCTCACCATCAAGATCTTCTGCAATGATAAGCAATGGCTTGCCAGTTTGAACTTGCTTCTCAAGTACAGGTAACAATTCTTTCATGGAAGAGATTTTCTTATCGTAAATAAGAATGTATGGATTCTCCAGCTCAACTTCCATTTTATCTGCATTGGTTACAAAGTATGGAGATAAATAACCACGGTCAAACTGCATACCTTCAACCGTCTTCATTTCAGTTTCAGTACCTTTTGCTTCTTCAACAGTAATTACACCATCTTTTCCTACTTTCGCCATTGCATCAGCGATCAAGGTTCCAATTACTTCATCATTATTAGCTGAAATAGATGCAACTTGTTTGATTTTTTTATTGTCTTCGCCAACCGATTGTGATTGTTTCTTTAAATTAGCTACAACAGCTGTAACCGCTTTATCGATACCACGCTTTAAATCCATTGGATTTGCACCAGCAGCAACGTTTTTAATACCTGCAGTAACAATTGCTTGAGCTAAAACAGTAGCAGTTGTTGTACCATCACCCGCCTGATCAGCAGTTTTTGATGCAACTTCTTTTACCATTTGAGCACCCATGTTTTCAAGAGCGTCTTTTAATTCAATCTCTTTGGCTACAGTAACACCATCTTTAGTAATTGCTGGCGAACCAAATTTCTTATCAATAATTACGTTACGTCCTTTAGGACCAAGAGTTACTTTTACCGCATTGGCAAGAATATCCACGCCTCTTTTCAGAGCATCACGTGCTTCAACGTTGTATTTAACTTGTTTTGACATTTTTTAATTTTTTAATATTGGAGTTAATTTAATTAGATGGTTGCATTAAACTCCTGGGTTTCAATTTATTTGAATTCTGAATTTTTCTATAATCTGAAAACAGACAAAAACTATAATGTTGCGAAAATATCAGATTCACGCATGATTAAGTATTCTTTACCATCATGTGTAATTTCTGTACCAGCATATTTGCCATATAATACCACATCTCCTACTTTATATGCCATAGGAATTAAATTTCCGGTTTGCTCTGCATATTTACCCGGACCAACTGCTACAACAGTTCCTTTTTGAGGTTTTTCTTTTGCAGTATCAGGAATATATAGTCCTGAGGCTGTTTTTTCTTCAGCAGGAGCAGCTTCTATAACTACCCGGTCTGCGCTAGGTTTGATATTTAATGCCATAGTATTATGTATTTATTTAATTAATTTTTTCTGTGTTACATGAGACACTAATTATGCCAAAAGGTTTTAGCTCTTATTTCTTGTCAAAATTTCATTTTTTGGAACTTAGACTAGTTTAAATTCCATTTTTCGGTGTCAAGCTGTCAGTTGATTGTCAGCTAATTCTCCAAAAAAAAAGCCACCTTAAAAGAGGTGGCTTAATGTATATTTTAAAAATTACTTTTTTGTAGTATCTGTTGGAATTGGCAAGTTTGATGGTGCCGCAACAGGAACTGCTGGTTGATTAATCTGTTTCTGAATTTCATTCTTTTCTTGATTAACAACTCCTCCACGAGGAACAACTACATTGGCCATTAATGCTAAAACCATTAAACTTACAGCAAGAACCCATGTACCTTTTTCAAGAAAATCGCCCGTTCTTTGAACTCCCATTACATTGTTTGAACCGGCAAATCCTGATGAAAGACCGCCGCCCTTAGGGTTTTGTATCAAAATGATAACTACTAGCAGAAAACAAACAATGATCGCTAGAATAATAATTGTATATAACATATTTATTAATTTACTTTCTTTTCTAATTCAATAATTTGGTCGGCAAAGTAAGCGCTTTTTTCCGGATATTTCAAACTTAATTTTTTGTAAGTGTCAATCGCTTTTTGAAATAACATCTGATCTATGTAAATCTGTGCCAATGTCTTTGAAACTAAATCGTTCGGATCTTCAGAACTTTTACGCGCCTTGTTCTCTGTATCTAGCTTTTGAGAATGTGGAGCCTTAATTTGAGGTTCTTCTTTAATAAACTTCTCTAAAATGGAATCTTCTTTTCTACGTATCTGAAATGGGACCGTTTTAGGGGCATTTTCAAGCTCTTCTAGTGGAGATTGTAAATGAAATATATTTTCAATGATCTGACTACTAAGCTGATCAACCGATGATCTTTTGATACTTTGTGAAGTATCTAGTTTAAAATCAACATAGGGTTGATACGTATCAGAATGCTCTTTTCTAGTTTTATTTAGCCACCATAAAAAAGAAAATGGCATCTTATCATCATCGTATTTTGAAACTTTTTGCTCTGGTTCTTGGCTTTCTATTGAGGGATTGGAAATCGAAGCATCAACTTCAGTGTTTGTAGCAGAACTTTGACCTTCAATGGCCTCTAAAACTACTTCATTGCCGGTCTGCTTATTTTCAGGAACAATAAGCTCTTCTACTTCATAGAAATTAATTTCAGTAAATGTGCTTTCCTCTAATTGTATGCTTATATTATTGACCTCATCCGAAACTTCTACAATAGGTAAAACCTTTGGACTTTCAGCAATTAACTTTTCAGGATGATTAAGAACAGTGAATAAAACCCCTCTATCAGGACTAATTAATGGTGCTTTTGATAAATAATTGTTTTTATAATTGTTCTCTTTTCCTGCACTTGCGCGGGCATTAAATAGGTATAATAACTGGCAATAAGGGTATTTATCAATTGTTGAACTTATTGCAGCAGCTTCGGCAAAGCTCGATGCCGATGGGTCTGCTACATAATCTGCAAACAATTTAATATCAATATTTTGACCTTGTACCTCTTCCACTATATGCTCTTTTTTTTGAAAGCTAAAGATTTTTTACCAATTGGCAAAAGCCTTGTTAAAAATATCTTCTGTTAGCTGTCGGTTTATCAATGCTAATAATTTTTGCTCCTGTGTTTGAATCGGTCCCTGGTTTAAACTAAATTCTTGAAAAGCTTGAAAACTCTGTTCAAAATTCAATTCTGGATTCAAATTATTGGTATATTTTACACTCACCGTTACAGTTAGTCTGTTTAGTCCGGCACGATCATTACCCTGAATAGCTACCGGCCTAATGGTATAGTCTGTAATCCTTCCTTCAAAATTTGCATCTGCATCTGTTCGAACAATACTTAATCGCGATTGATTACGAATACGATCTTTCAAGGCTTCAGTAAACTGCTGACTTAAATACGGAACTACCAAAGCTGAGTTATTTTCAAAGAACTGAACAGAAGTTGTTTTCATTTCTGCAGGAATTGAAGCTCCTGAAAATGAATAGGTTCCACAGGATTGTATGATAAAAATTCCTGAAAGGAGAAGCAAGAATTTAATATGTAATAAATACCTACGCATTTTCAATTTCATCTATAATTCTAATTCTTTAATTTTACGATAAAGCGTTCGCTCAGAAATTCCGAGCTCATTTGCCGCCATCTTCCTTTTGCCTTTATGCTTTTTTAATGCTTTCTTAATCAAGTCAGATTCTTTATCCAATAAAGATAAGGATTCTTCAACTTCTTCGGCTTCATCCATTAAATCGAATGATTTATCATTGCTCGGCTGATGGATTACCAATTGATGCGGGTCTTGTGGTATAGTCTTGCTTTCTGGAATTTCAATATCGCGATACAGCTGATTGATGATGTTTTGGTTCGACTGAATGGTAGAGGTATTGCCCCCATTTTGAATGATCTCTGCAACCAGTTTTTTTAGGTCCATCATATCTTTCTTCATATCGAAGAGTACCTTATACAAAATATCACGCTCCGAAAAATCATCCTTGTTTTGATTCTGAATACGCATCGGCAAAGTACTGCCAGCTTCTGTAGGAATGTAAGTCTGTAAATGCTCTGCAGTCAAATTTCTATCCTTCTCAAGGACAGCAATCTGCTCTGCAATATTTTTTAGTTGACGAACATTTCCTGGCCAGCTATAATTCATTAAAAGTTGCTGTGCACTCTGGTCGAGTTGAACCGATGGACTCCTATATTTATCCGTAAAATCGGCGATGAATTTTCTAAATAATAAGTTTATATCTTCTTTACGCTCTCTTAAAGCAGGTATTTTTAATGGGACCGTGTTCAATCGGTAATATAAATCTTCTCTAAATTTTCCGGCACTTACCGCATCAAATACATCTTTATTGGTTGCAGCAATTACCCTCACATTCGTTTTTTGAACTTTTGAAGATCCCACACGAATATACTCTCCTGTCTCTAAAACACGCAATAAACGCGCCTGTGTACCAATTGGAAGCTCTGCAACCTCATCTAAAAAGATAGTCCCGCCATCTACAACCTCAAAATAACCTTTTCGTGCATCATGAGCACCTGTAAATGAACCTTTTTCGTGGCCAAATAGCTCCGAATCGATGGTTCCTTCAGGTATTGCTCCACAGTTTACCGCAATAAATGGCCCATGCTTACGGGCACTTAATGAATGAATAATATGCGAAAAAACTTCTTTACCACTACCACTTTCTCCAGTAATTAATACAGAAATATCAGTAGGAGCAACTTGGCGTGCTATATCAATAGCACGATGAAGTAGGGGTGAATTTCCAATTATTCCGAAACGATTTTTTATATCCTGAACATCCATATTCTTAAGCTTGAACCTGCATAAGATGCAAAATCCTATACATTTTGTTTAAATTTAAATTATTTGACCTATCAATGTGGCCGGTGTGCAACGCACAATTTCCACATTAACATAATCTCCAGGTTTGTTGTTTTCATTGGCAGGAAAAACTACCGTAATGTTGTGCTCACTTTTCCCCGAAAAATCCTTGTCCGATTTTTTTGAATATCCATCAATTAGAATTTGATGTGTTTTACCAATATGCTGCTCTAGTCTGTTCAATGAACATGTCTGCTGCATTTTTAAAATCTCGTTAAAACGACGAACTTTTACCTCTTCAGGAATATCATCCTCAAAGCGTTTAGCTGCTAAAGTCCCCGGGCGCTCCGAATAGGTGTACATATAAGCAAAATCAAATTGGGCATATTCCATTAAGCTTAGTGTTTCTTGGTGTTCCTCCTCTGTTTCAGTGCAAAAGCCTATGATAATATCTGTTGAAATGGAGCAATCAGGAATTAATCGCTTAATTGTATCGATACGCTCAATGTACCATTCGCGGGTATAGGTACGGTTCATCAATTCAAGAACTCTTGAATTCCCCGATTGAACTGGCAAATGGATATGATTACAGATATTTTCATACTTTTTCATGGTATGCAAAACCTCATCGGTAATATCTTTTGGATGGGAAGTTGAAAAACGAACACGTAAAAGCGGATCAATTTGTGCAACTAGCTCTAAAAGTTGCGCAAAATTTACAGCACCTTCTTCCCATTTGTATGAATCAACATTTTGCCCTAATAAAGTTACTTCGCGATAGCCTTGCTCAAATAATTCATTAGCCTCTCTTACAATAGACTCTGGATCTCTACTTCGCTCTCTGCCTCTTGTAAAGGGTACTACACAAAAAGAACACATATTATCACAACCGCGCATGATTGAAACAAAGGCAGAAATCCCATTGCTGTTCAATCTTACAGGATTTATATCTGCATAGGTTTCTTCACGTGATAAGAGTACGTTTACAGCACGCATTCCCTCATCTGCCTGCGATAGTAAATTAGGTAAATCACGGTATGAATCTGGTCCGATAACGATGTCAACCAGCTTTTCTTCTTCCAAAAATTTAGATTTCAAGCGCTCGGCCATGCATCCTAAAACGCCAATGGTCATACCTGGTTTTTTCTTTTTAGCAGCACTAAATTCACGCAGTCTATTTCTTACACGCTGCTCAGCATTATCGCGTATCGAACAAGTATTAATAAATATAACGTCGGCTTCTTTGTATTGTGGAGTTGTTTCAAAACCCATATCCAGCATTAGCGATGCAACAATTTCACTGTCTGCGAAATTCATTGCACAACCATAACTTTCAATGTATAGTTTTCGTCCGCTATACTGCTTAGGCTTTTCAATCATTAAGGCTTCACCCTGACGCGACTCATCATGCAATTGAGTATCTGATGATTCTTTTAAGTTGTGTGGGCGGTCAAACATGGGCATTTAATTTAGCTTACAAAAGTACGAAATTTTCCGCATAATGACAATTTGGCAGACCGAATTTTCTCGTATATTTTTTATTTTTATTTTAAGCTGACATATCATAGCCCGTAAATAATTGCTTTTAATTGCATATTTTGAGCTAAATAATAATGATGACTCAAAAGAACAGTTATACCTTTATTAGGAAATGGATTCTAATCGGATTCGTTAGCGCGCTTGCGATGCTTGCGGGACTGGCTGTTTA
>NZ_JBIIPN010000111.1:0-8428 GCF_044342615.1 Daejeonella sp.
AATATTTATAGAATATTAAAGCCTAGAAAAGGTTGGATATAATACTAGGGTAAATACCAACGATTATTGTTAGCAAGGCCGAAAAACCTAATACAAAATTAAAGTAAGCTGAAGATTGAAGCTCTTTTGGTTCTGCCGACTTAAAATACATGGCTACAATAACTTTTAGATAGTAGAAAATACCTATCACTGCATTTACTACCGCTAATACAACCATAATCATATGATATTCAGTAAGAGCGGTTGAAAACATCATGAACTTTCCAATAAATCCGGCAGTTAGAGGAATTCCTGCAAGGGAAAGCATAGCTACTGTAAGTGTAAAAGCAATAAAAGGATTAGTTCTTGCTAGTCCGTTAAAACTATCAAAATTATCCGAGCCTGTTTGACGTTTCACCAAGATCAATACTGCAAATGCAATAATTGAGGCTACAGAATAAGCACTTGCATAAACAAAAACCGAATTTTCTGAAAGTGGTCCTAATGCTACAATTGCAAAGAGCATATATCCTGCATGAGAGATACTTGAATAGGCAAGCATTCTTTTAAAGCTATGCTGATAAAGTGCAGTAACATTACCTATGAATAGTGTAAGAACTGATATTACCATTAATACAGGCATCCAAAAATCATGCAATGGCGCAAAACAAACTATGAACAATCTTAAAAATGCCGCAAATCCTGCTGTCTTAACAACAGTACTCATAAATGCAGTAATTAAAGTTGGTGATCCTTCATAAACATCTGGTGTCCAAAAATGGAATGGAGCAGCTCCAATCTTAAAGCTTAAGCCGATAATCATTAAAGTTAATCCACTATAAAAAAGAGGCGAAATACCTGTAGGATTAGAAATTACATATTCTTTAATTAAGCCTAGATCAAATGTAGCACTTGCACCATAAATGAATGCAATACCCAGTAATAAAAATCCTGTAGAGAAGGCCCCCATAAGGAAATATTTCAATGCTGCCTCATTCGATTTAAAATCTTGCTTACGGATACCGGCAAGGATATAAAGACTCACAGACATGATTTCAATTCCTATAAAAAGCATGGAAAGATTATGGAAAGAAACCATAATCAAGATTCCGATTAATGCGAATAGTATAATGGTGTAATATTCAGCAACATGCTCACTAATTTGTTCAAAATAATCTTTTGAAATCAGTAAGATAAGCATGGTTGAAACTATACAAATCGATGAAAATGCGACTGCAAAATTATCGAATAGCATCATGCCGCTGTAGATTGGCGATGCACCAGAATTCCATTCTAAAATACTCAAAACCAAGGCTCCTGCTAGTCCCAATAAAGAAACAGGCAATAAAGCATTTTTTGCCTTATACAAACCTAGGTAAAGAACCACAATGGCTAAAACAGATAGGGTTATTAATGCGTTCATGCTTTTATTTAACTAAAATCTTTTGATTAACCTGTTCAATCAGGTTGATTACTGCAGCTTCTGAAATATTCAGAATAGGTTGCGGATATACTCCTATTAAAATTATTAGTGCTGAAATAATCAGCAAAACAAACTTTTCAGTCCCGTCAATATCGCTAAAGTTAGCTGTACTTGTATTTACCTCACCTAACATTACTCTTTGATACATTCTTAGCATGTAAACCGCACCAAAAATGATGGTCGAACCAGCAATTGCAGCATACCAAATATTGAAATTATAGACTCCCATCAGGAGTAAAAACTCGCCCACAAATCCATTGGTTAATGGAAGAGCGACAGTCCCGAGTAAAACAATTAAAAATCCGATAGCGAGCATAGGTGCAGGTTTTGCAATGCCACCCATTTGACCCAAATCGCGCGTGTTTAATCTGCGGATAATGATATCAGCAATAAAAAACATCCCAACAACATTAATACCGTGATTAAGCATTTGTATCATTGCACCTTGTAAACCTTGCAAATTCCAAGCAAAAATACCCGCAGAGATTAGTCCTACGTGTGCAATAGACGAATAAGCGATTAATCGTTTAATATCATTTTGGGTAAAAGCAATAATGGAAGCATAAACAAGTCCTATGATTGATAAAATCATGGCAGTCTCACCCCAAGCGTTAAAACCTAGCGGAGCAATTGGAATTAACCAACGAATTACTCCATAAATTCCCATTTTAAGCATGATTCCTGAAAGAAGCATCGTTCCAGCGGTTGGAGCTTCAGTATAGGTGTCGGGCTGCCAAGTATGGAATGGGAATACTGGCATTTTAATAGCAAAAGCAATGAAAAAAGCCCAGAAAATCCATCCCTGAGTTGTTGTATCCAGATTTAATTTATAAAACTCAGCGATATCATAGCTATTTCCAGGGGTCTGTAGATGTAGGTAAATAATAGCCAATAACATCAATAAACTACCTGCGATAGTATATACAAAGAACTTTAAATTAACCTTAATACGATTCTCTCCACCCCAAAGTGCACAGATAAAGTACACAGGAATCAAGGCAATTTCCCATCCCACATAGAAAAGGAAAGCATCAAGAGCTGTAAAAACAAGAAGCAAACCACTCTGCATGAAGAATATCAATGCATAAAAAGCATTTTGATTTTTAATATCCTGCTTAAAGCTTGATAAAACTATGATTGGTATTAAAAGATTGGTTAACAGCAATAAAACCATGCTAATACCATCCACTCCTACCTTAAACTGGATTCCAAACTGAGGTATCCAAGCTAAATTAACAAGGAATTGTGTGGTAGCATCTGGATTGAAATTCAATAGCATGTACACCGTAACTAACAATGATACTAAAGAGAATGCTCCCGAAAGACTTCTCACGATGCTTTTTCCTGACACAAGAACAATCAGTGCAGCAATTAGCGGAATAAAAATCTGTAATAGTAAAATTTCCATTTATCTCGTTCTACTCCTTAATATTAAATTTTGTACATACTGTAAAACAACAATGCAAGTATGCCGGCAACCATCATGAAGATATAAAAACCTACCATACCTGTTTGAAGCAATCTAAATCCTTTACTTGATTCTATTGCACCTTTACCTAAACCATTAACAATACCATCAATTCCTAACTTATCAATAGTTCTGTAGAAGAATCCTGATAATGCATCGAGTGGACGAGTAATTAAAGAACTATAAAGTTCATCAATAAAGAACTTATTATAGGATAAACGGGCAAGCGTACCACGTTCTACACGATCATCAGCTGGGATATGTGAGTGCTTCACATAACGAGTGTATGCATAAATCATAGCTAATAATGCTCCACCAACTGAAACACCCATTAAAATATATTCTGTGGTATGATCTAAGGCAAGTGTACCTGTTTTAGATGCAGAAACAGCAAAAACAGGCGCAAGGAAGCTTTCAAGCCAATGGCCGCCTCCCAATACTGCTGGTATGCCAATAAGTCCACCTAGAGCAGATAATACAGCAAGAACAATCAATGGGATCGTCATGCTTATCGGAGATTCATGTAAATGATGCTCTTGGTCGCTTGTCCCACGGAAATTACCACTAAAAGTAAGATACATCATTCGGAACATGTAGAATGAAGTAAACATGGCGCCAATTACGGCAATACCCCAAAATATTTTATTATGCTCGTACACATGAGCTAAAATTTCATCTTTAGAGAAAAACCCAGAAAATGGAGGTAATCCAGCAATTGCTATGGTACCTATCATCATGGTTAAGAATGTAATCGGCAATTTCTTTTTCAATCCGCCCATATTCCTCATATCCTGCTCATTGCCCATTGCATGAATTACTGATCCCGCACCTAAAAAAAGTAATGCTTTAAAAAATGCATGGGTAATTACATGGAAAAATGCGCCAGTATAAGCTCCCACACCAAGTCCTAAAAACATATAACCTAGTTGAGATACTGTAGAATAAGCCAATACTTTCTTAATATCAGTTTGTGAAACTGCAATTGCCGCAGCCAAAAACAGGGTTGCAAGTCCTACCATTGACACCACTGCCAAAGTTTCAGGAGCTAGGGTGAATAGAATATTTGATCTTGCAATCATATAAATACCTGCAGTAACCATGGTTGCTGCGTGAATTAATGCAGAAACTGGGGTTGGTCCCGCCATTGCATCAGGTAACCAGGTAAATAATGGAATTTGCGCCGATTTACCAATTGCACCTACAAATAATAGAGCAGTGATTAATATCAACATAGAATCGCCCGAAGCCATATTGGCTGCTTGTGGAAATACTTGAGCAAATTCAACACTATTAAAAGTGGTGAAGATTAAAAATACGGCTATTAGGAAACCTAAATCACCAATTCGATTCATGATAAATGCCTTTTTTGCTGCGCTAGCGTAGGAAGGATTAGTAAACCAAAATCCGATAAGTAGATATGAACATAAACCTACGCCCTCCCAGCCAATAAACATGACTACGTAATTGGAGCCAAGGACTAATAGCAACATGAAGAAAATGAACAGATTTAAATAGGCAAAGAATTTACCGAAACCTGTATCATGGTGCATATATCCTACAGAATATAGGTGTATCAAAAATCCAATTCCCGTAATTATTAAGAGCATTAATGCACTCAATGGATCAATTAAGAAAGAAAATGGGATTTTAACTGTCCCAGCACTTATCCAATCAAAAATCGGAATAACAAACGATTTACTTTCCGAGGCGTTAAGTTCAAAAAACACACCTAAGCTGACAGCAAAAGATGCCAAAACAGCTAAACAAGCAATAAATGCCACTACAGACTTAGATAATTTATTACGACCTAAGCCATTAACAAGGAAACCTAAGAGTGGGAATAATGGAATTAACCAGACTAAATTTATCATTATTTTATTCTTTTTGACCTATTCGAAAACGATGGATCTTGCTTTATTACCACTTTAATTTATTCAAAATATTAACGTCGGTAGAATTTGTATTTCGGTAGATCATAACAATGATTGCCAAACCAATCGCAACTTCAGCTGCAGCCAAAGCCATGATAAAAAATACAAATACCTGTCCCGAAGGATCATTATGATGCACAGAAAATGCTGTCAGTAATAAGTTTACTGCGTTAAGCATTAATTCGATAGACATAAAAATCACAATTGCATTTCTGCGTATCATCACGCCAATCACACCGATTGAAAAAATGATGATACTCAATAAGATATAATGATTTAAGGGTACGCCTTGAAGCGCTTGCGTTACGTTTTCCATTCTTATCCCTGTTTAATATCCTTTTTAGCCAATAAAACTGAGCCCACCATCGCTGAAAGCAACAAAATAGAAGAAAGCTCAAATGGAAGTAGGAATTTACTGAAAAGTACCTTTCCAAGATTTTTAACCAATCCCAAATCTTGTGTTTGAAGTACAAGCGGATCAGATGTATTTAAAACCTTAGCTGATCCAACTAATGTTATAATTAAACACATACCACCAATTACACCAATCATTTTTAACAAATTCGACTTAGAGCCAATAGAACCCTCATTCAAATTAAGAAGCATCAACACAAAAAGGAATAAGACCATAATTGCACCCATGTAAACAATAAAGTTCACGATAGCCAAAAATTGTGCATTCAACAAAATGTAATGAATAGTGAATGTAAAAAATGTGACAATGAGATAAAGCACACTATGTACCGGATTCTTCGCAAAAATCACTAGAAGTGCGAAGAATATGGACAGGAAAGCAACAAAATAAAATAGAGATATACTCATTAATAAGGTATTTTAATCTTTAACCCACTATGGGGCAAAGGTATAATTTCTGCCGAATTATTTACAGGATCCGGCTTGCCCAATTTTAAATTTATAGCGCTGTTAAACCTTTAAAGGCTCTTCAACTAATTTATCTTTTCCGTAAATAAAATCTTTTCTCAAATAATCTGCAGGAACTATTGGTCCATCCAGATAAATCGCCTCTTTAGGGCAAGCTTCTTCACATAATCCGCAGAAAATACAACGCAACATATTTATTTCATACACGGCTGCATATTTTTCTTCACGATACAAAGCCTCTTCACCTTTTTGACGCTCCGCTGCAATCATGGTGATTGCTTCTGCAGGACAAGAAAGGGCGCACAATCCGCAAGCTGTACAACGCTCGCGTCCTTGCTCATCTCTTTTCAACGAATGCATTCCTCTCCAATTCTCAGAGAACTCACGCTCAACTTCCGGATAGAAAATTGTTTCTTTCTTTTTGAACATGTGCTTAAAGGTAATTCCCATACCCTGGAAAATTGCCGGAAGATATAAACGCTCCCAGAAATTCATTGGCTTCTGCTCTAAGACTTTTTTTCTGTTACTTAATGGTTCCATAAACCCTAAATCCTCCTGAAAGGTTATTTTTTAATATTATTTATCTGCTTATTCAATAAACAGATGTATTATAATTTATCGTAAATCGTAATAACAATTCCTGTAATAACAATATTCGCTATTGCTAATGGAATTAAAACTTTCCATCCCAAATTCATTAACTGATCATATCTGAAACGTGGAACAGTCCAACGCACCCACATAAAAAAGAAAATAAATGCAAATATTTTAAGGAGTAAAACGCCCATGCCAATTAGCGGACCGAATAATGGTCCGGCCATGCCATTCACCCAATCCATTCCAGGATAATTATATCCACCAAAATAAAGGGTTGACATAACTGCTGAAGCAAGGAACATGTTCAAATATTCAGCAAACATGAAAGCACCCATTTTAAAACCTGAGTATTCGGTATGATAACCCCCCACAAGTTCCGTCTCACATTCTGGTAAATCAAAAGGCGTTCTGTTTGTTTCAGCAAATGAGCACACTAAGAAAATTAAAAATCCTAAAGGCTGATAAAATATATTCCAATTAATTCCATGCTGCTGCTCAGCAATTTCTTTCATGCTCAGCGTATTGGTAGTCATCAGTAAAGCAATGATTGACAATCCCATTGGAATTTCATAACTGATACTTTGAGATGCCGCTCTAATAGCTCCCATCAATGAAAACTTATTATTTGATGCCCAACCACCAATCATAATTCCATAAACTCCCAAAGAAACTACTCCGAAAATATAGAGAATACCAACATTCACATCAGCAATTTGCAAACTTACCAAGCGACCGGCAATCTCAATACTTTGTCCCCAAGGAATAACAGCACTGCCAATTAATGAGGTAAGTAAAGCTAATGAAGGGCCTAAAATAAAGAGCGCTTTACTTGAATCTGTGGGAATAATTTCCTCCTTAAAAAACATCTTCAATCCATCTGCTAAGGGCTGAAACATACCTCCGGGACCTGCTCTATTGGGCCCAACTCTATCTTGAAGGTAGCCCGCAATTTTCCTTTCAGCAAGGGTTGAATAGGCTGCTATAGTTAAACTAATCAAAAATATGACCGTAACTACGATAAATTTCTCTATTATAAATGCTAGTTCCATTAAACCTTTGTTGCTCTATCAAATTCAATTTTATTGGCCTCAATCAATTTTAGATTCTCCTTAATAACAGGCAAAGGAGTCATCTCATAATGATTAGACGAAATTACGGAAGTACGTGAAATATGACGCGGACCTTCAATAACCCAATCACTTGTGTTTTTTGTATCAAAACGGCAGGTATTGCAGATAAAATCTTCTACTTCACCAAACTGATCTTTACGTCCAGTAACCCTTAATACCTCATCACCTTTATACCATAACGTTACTTTACCCTTACATGTTGGGCAATCACGATGCGCATCAACCGGTTTTGTAAACCAAACTCTATTTTTAAAACGGAAAGTTTTGTCGGTTAGGGCACCTACGGGACAAACATCAATAACATTTCCTGAAAAATCATTATCAATTGCCTTTTCTATATAAGTTGAAATCTCAGAAGCATCACCACGCCCTAAAATACCATGAACACGATTTTCTGTTATCTGATCAGCCACATAAACACATCTGTAGCATAAAATACAGCGAGTCATGTGCAATTGAATCTTATCTCCAATGTCAATTTTCTCGAAAGTACGACGATCAAACTCATACCTTGTATCAGCAACACCATGCTCATAAGATAAGTCTTGCAAATGACACTCACCCGCTTGATCACAAACCGGACAATCTAGTGGATGATTGATCAGAAGTATTTCTACAACACCCTTACGTGCTTCAATCACCTCTGGAGAAGTAATATTTTCTACTTCCATTCCATCCATTACACCAGTACGGCATGAAGCTACCAGTTTCGGCATCGGGCGAGGATCCTTTTCAGAACCCTTACTCACCTTTACCAAACAGGTACGGCATTTACCACCACTGCCTTCTAATTTAGAATAATAGCACATAGCAGGCGGAACAATATCCCCCCCAATCTGACGTGCAGCATTGAGAATACTTGTCCCCGGTTCAACTTCAACCGTTATCCCATCTATAGTTACTTTAACTTTATCGCTCATTGTTAAAGAATCGTTTAATTTTGAATTTCCTCTTCCAA
>NZ_JBIIPN010000222.1:0-2523 GCF_044342615.1 Daejeonella sp.
GTAGTGTTTTGTCTTTCTCTGATAATATTACTTGATCTGTAGCAATTCCCCAATCGATGTTTAAATCAGGGTCATTCCAAATAACACCAAACTCTGATGATTTATTATAAAGGCCAGAAACCTTATATGCGAAGATAGTATTATCTTCAAGTGTTACAAATCCGTGTAAAAAGCCAGGTGGGATCCATAGCATACGATTATTGTCGCCACTTAATTCAACAGCTTCATATTGTCCATAAGTTTTAGATCCTTTGCGAATATCAACAGCTATGTCTAGAACTTTACCTTGAATAACGCGGACTAATTTTCCTTGTGCATAAGGATTGGCTTGAGCATGTAATCCTCTCAATGTTCCTTTCTGGGAAAGCGACTGATTGTCTTGAACAAAATTCACGTTAATCCCCTCGTCATCGAAAGATTGTTTATTATAACTTTCAAAAAAATACCCGCGGTCATCTTTCCAAACCTTGGGTTCAATAATGAAAAGATCTTTAATTTCTGTTTCTAAAAAGTTCATTACTTATCAATAAATTCCATTGCCGTTGGAAAGATTACCAGCTTATTATTAAATTTTGTAGGGGTATTTGCCTCTAAAAATTGCCCGTGCTTTTGTTTAAACTCATTCAGCTTTTCAATTGAATCTACAACAAACTGAACACAATAGGTTACACCTTCATTAGGCGAATCAAGTATCTTTAATAAGCGATTGGAATCAAAGTAGCCTGTTTCCATTAGTTGTGGAATTTGCTTTTTTTGCATCCAATTCAACCATTCAATTTGGATTTCATTATCCAAAATTATGGTCACATTATATAAAATCATGCTGCGAATATAGGAATAGGGATTTAAAAATTAAGCTTTAAAACTTTATTTAAGTTGATCTCCGCGTAGTTTACGGTAGCGTTGCCTCGCTTCAAGCACAAATAAACTACCTGGAAAATCATTTATTAATTTTTGATAGAGCTCCATTGCTTTATCGGTTTGCTTTGTTTCTTCCTCATAAATTCCTGCCAATAGGAATAAAGCATCATCGCCCCAAAGTCCTGTAATATTTAGATTGATAATTTTTTGAAGCTGTTCAATGGCTTGATCTATTGACTTGTTGTTTATAAATATTTTAGTTTTTAACATGGCAATATCATCATCCAATGTATTGCCTGGATAAAAAACGCTAATGCTATCTAAAAGTTGTAATGCTTCTTTATTTTGCTTTTTAAAGAAGAGTAGATCGGCATTTGCATATTTTAGTAGTGCTGCACTATCATTTTTAATGCTAAGATCGCTCGAAATCAGCAGACTAAGGTTTAAGGCATCGTTTGCAATTAACTGAGACGTTGCGCTTTTTAAGATATCTAATTGCGCCTTTGACCATAAAAAATCGCCTTGAAAATAGGCTAATTTTGCGTTCTTAAACTTAGCCTCCTGTCCCAATGGCTCATTAGCAAAATCTTTTTCTATTTGTCCGAATAAAAGAGCGGATTCCCACAGCTCTCCACTTAAAATATAAATATCACCAAGCTCCAATTTTACTTCACCAATTAATTGTTTATCTAAATCTGGAAGATTTAGCAATGCTTCCAATTGTTCGGCGGCATTATTGGATTTACCAAGATAATAGGCTTGTAAATTTGCTAATTGTCGTATGGCGAAAGTTGTTTCTCGTTTGCGCCCAAATTCATTCAGTAGAAAATCATACTCGTTTTCAAGAGTAATTAATTCTTCCTTGCTAGCTATTTTTGAATTTAGCTGTTTGTTTTTTATAAATACTAAATTGATTTTTGCAGGAATATAAAATTGATTTGTGCTTCCTTTTGTGATTAGATAGTTTAATGATTCTATTGCTTGATCAAAGGCGTTGTTTGAAGCCATTATTTTAGACAGCTCAAATATTCTAAGTCCGTTTTCTTTTAAACGGCGGTCTAAGGCAAGCGTTTGCCTCAATGCCATATCAAATTCCTTTTGCTGAATGTAGTACCAGGTTAGCAGCTCGGCCATTACCGTACTTTGAGGTTCTTTTTGAAGAAAGCGCAAAATTGCCGACTTCAGGAGCTCAAAGTCCTCTTTACTCTCAAAAGTACCACCCAAAGCTCTCTGTGCTTGTGGAAGTGCCTCAGGATTTGTATTTAGTAGATTAATATACTCTTGAATGAGCATTGGCTTATCTTTTTTAAATCGGTATAAGCTCAGTAAATCATATGTGAAGGCATCTTTTTGGTTGATTAATTTTCGTCCGGTAAGTAATGCCTTTATAGAATAATCATAAGCATCAGCTCTATAAAATGTAATTGCGAGATCTTTAATGGCAAATTCATTTGATGGCATAGTTCGGATTAATGAATTAAACCATTCAGATGCTTTTTCTTGTTCACTTTTCTCCAGATAAATACGTCCAATATCAACTGAGAATATATAATTATTGGGGTTATCCTTTAAAAGGCTTTTTGCTAATTTCTCAGCAGCATTAAACTGTTTTGTTTTCAGTAAGGTATTGAAATAGGGGTCGTAGTAATTTAAATCTTTGGT
>NZ_JBIIPN010000113.1:0-8371 GCF_044342615.1 Daejeonella sp.
ATTTAGTAATTGAGATCTAGTGGGTGTAGAATCAATTGTAGAAAACTCATTACTTCCCGGATTCAGGTCGACATTGAAATTTTGGAAGGCAAAGGTTTGGTTAAAATCAAGTTTAGATTGTGCATTAGCATCGGCAGGGTCGCCGTCAAATACTCGATCAATAATATCTATTCCATTAGCCGCTAAAGCAATGTCGATGGTTTCTGGTCCTGAACACATAGCAAACATAAAGCCCCCGCCAGCACAGAAATTTCGGATATTTCGTGCTACTTCAAGTTTCATTTCGGATACTTTCTTGAATCCATTTCTTTTTGCTGTAGCTTCTTGTAGCTTCACATCATCCATATACCAGCTTGCATTTCTGAAAGCACTCCAAAAGCGGTTGTATTGCCCCGTAAAATCCTCATGATGGAGGTGAAGCCAATCATATTTTGGTAATGTGCCTTTTAGAACCTCATCATCATAAATAATGTCGTAGGGTATTTCGGCATAGTTAAGCACTAAGGTTACGGCATCATCCCATGGCAATTTATTTTTTGGAGAATAAACGGCAATTTTTGGTGCTTTTTCGAGTTTTACGATATCCATGTTGACTGATGGGTCAGTAATCTCATTTAAAATAATATTTACTTTGCCATCGCTTAACACTTCATAAGAAATGCCCCGAATTTTACATTCACTCTCCATAGCTTGTGAATATTTTATTAAAAAACTCCCACCTCTATAATTTAAGAGCCAATCGGTTTCTGCTCCATTTTTTAATGCCCAGTAAGTAATTCCGTAGGCTTTTAAATGATTTTTTTGTTCTTCATCCATCGGAATCAGAATAGAGGCAGCATTACAAATGGAGAGAAAAAAGGTAAAAAGCAGTGTCAAACAGACTTTTTGCATGATTTTATATTTGTTTAGGCCTATTTAAAGGTATAAAAAGAAGAAGATATTTATAGAATTTTAGCAATTGATCTAAATAATTAACTTTGTTCTTAATTATAAGAATCGAATTATGAGTAAAGCAATTATAAAAACTGAAAAAGGTGACATGACTGTGCAATTTTATGATCAAGATGCACCTAATACAGTAGCTAATTTTTTAAAATTAGCAAAGCAAGGATATTATGATGGTGTTACCTTCCATCGTGTGATTAGTGATTTTGTTATCCAGGGTGGAGATCCTACGGGTACAGGTGCTGGTGGACCAGGATATAGTATTGACTGTGAGCTTAGTGGCGAAAATCAGTTCCATGATAGAGGCGTACTTTCTATGGCACACGCAGGAAGAAATACCGGAGGGTCACAATTTTTTATCTGCCATAGTCGTACAAATACTGCTCACCTTGATCGTAATCATACTTGTTTCGGTAAGGTAATTGAAAATGTTGATGTGGTAGATGATATCCGTCAGGGTGATAAAATATTGGGAATAGAAATAATTGAAGAATAGATAAAGACTACATAGTATTGAGTACATAGTACATAGTATTGAGTACATAGTATTGAGTACATTTTATCTAAATATAATTTATTATCAAAATATTTAACTTAAATATAAAACACTTAGTACTTAGTACTAATTACTAATTACTAACTACTAACTACTATTATATGAATTTAAGAGGATTAGTTTCCGTTTCGGGTAAACCGGGTTTATTCAAATTGATTGGCCAAAACAAATCTGGCTTTATCTTAGAAACACTTGATGAACTAAAGAATAAAATTGTGGTCAATATGAGTACTGCAAAAATGGCCTCTTTAGAAGATATTACTGTTTTTGGTGAAAATAATGATCTAAAGTTGAGTGATATTTTTTCTAAAATGAAGGAGGTTAAAAATATTCCTGATCCAAAGACTGCAGATGGTAAGGCTCTACGCACTTTCTTTTTAGAAGTTGCTCCAGATCATGATCAAGAGCGCGTGTATGCTTCAGATATGAAAAAGATTATTACTTGGTTTAATACAATAAAGGATATGCCTTTATTTGAAGAAGCGGCTCCTGAGCCTATTTCTGAAGGTGCAGCACTTAGTGGAAATGTAAGCAAGAAGCCTGAACCTGTAGCTAAAGAAAAACCTAAAGCTACAAAAGCTGCAGGTAAAAGTGCCACTAGACTTGCTCCAAAGGTCTAATTAATATCAATAATATTTAAAGGGCAGAAATTATATTAGTTTCTGCCCTTCTTTGTTATATTAAAAAAAGTAAATAATTGCAGCCCCTAATGCAAGCCCGACTAATATAAAAATCCAAAAGTTCTTTTTTTCATTACTTGGATTGATATACTTGAAAAGATATTTTCTTTTATAATCTGTCATCTTTTAATCGTGGTGATAAGGTTCTCCCTTCAAAATGGTGTAAGCACGATATAATTGTTCAGTGAAGAACAATCGAATCATTTGATGAGAGAAGGTCATTTGTGAAAGGGATATTTTATCATTGCCTCTTGCATAAACTTCATCGCTAAATCCGTATGGACCTCCAATAATGAAAACTAAGTGCTGTTGACCACCAACCATTTTCTTATTTAAATATACTGAAAATTTTTTTGATGAGAATTCTGCCCCATTTTCATCCAATAAGATGACATGATCGGTACTTTGAATTTGTTTAAATATTAGCTCAGCTTCTTTAATTTTCTGTTGATCTCTTGATAAACTTTTTGTGTTTTTTAATTCCGGGATTTCCAAAATTCGGAATTGAATATAATGTTTTAAGCGTTTTAGATAAATCTCTATGCCCTCAATTAAGTACTTGTCTTCTGTTTTTCCAATGGTAAGAAGGGTAATCTTCATTATTTTATTTCGAAAAATTATTAAACTGATTCTTATTTGTTTAAAACGCCTTTTCTTACTTGTGTTTTTAAAATTTCTCCATCTGGATCGAGGCTCGTTTTTACCTTTGTGAAAGTTGCAACCCCCTCAGAGCTCATGTATCTAACTTTAGGATGTGGATCATTCATGCATTTAATGATTATTTCAGCAATTTGAGCTGGTTTTTGAAATACCTTTTCTTTTACTTCATCAGTAAAGCTAGCTCTATAACCCATGTAATTTTCCATTAATGGTTTATAGTCATCATTTAAAATGCCCCCAGTACTGTTGAAATAATTGGTTAGATTATTGCCAAATTCAGTTATTACACCTCCCGGTTCAATTAATGAAATGTGAATGCCAAAGTATGGTTCTAAATAAGTCGCGAGACTCTCAGTTAGCCCCTCTAGTGCAAATTTAGCAGCACAGTAAATCTCGTTCACTGGCTGACCAACCAATCCACCTACAGAAGAAATGTTGATGATATGACCGCTTTTTTGTTTTCGCATAAAAGGTAAAACGGCCTTGCTGCATCTTATCGGACCATAAAAATTGACATCCATTACCTGCTTAATCTCATCCATGCTAGCTTGTTCCATTGTTCTAATAAATCCAGCACCCGCATTATTTATCAATACATCTATTCTCTCGTTAGATTTAATGATTTCAGAAATACAGTTTGCGATACTTTGGTCATCAAGCACGTCCAATTGCATAATATTAAGCTTAACGCCTCTTTTTTCAGCGGTCTGTTTAAGTAGAGTGCTTTTTTCAATGTTTCTCATGCTTGCGAAAACCTTATGCCCTTGTTCGGCAAGCTGTATTGCAGTTTCTAATCCGATACCTGTTGATGCCCCAGTAATAAGAATGATTTTTGACATGATGCTAATTTAAAATTAAATGTATTATGGCCTTAAATTAAAAAAAGCTTAAAGCTAAATTATAAAAATCTCGCTTTAAGCTTTTAAAATAGATATTATTTGAATTTATTGATTCATTCGGATGATATTCAATGCACCACCAGCCTTGAACCACTCAATTTGTTGTTCATTATAGGTATGGTTAACCGGGAATGTATCCATTGTACCATCGATATGATTTAGAACGATGTTCAATGGTTTTCCTGGAGTAAAATCATTCAAGCCAACAATATCAATTGCGTCATCTTCACGAATTTTGTCATAATCATTTGCATCTGCAAAAGTTAAGGCAAGCATGCCTTGTTTTTTAAGGTTTGTTTCGTGGATACGAGCGAAAGATTTCACAAGAATTGCACGTACACCAAGATGTCTAGGCTCCATTGCAGCATGCTCACGTGATGAACCTTCACCATAATTTTCATCTCCAACAACTATACTTCCAATTCCAGCTGCCTTATAAGCACGAGCTGTTGCAGGAACTGCACCATACTCTCCAGAAAGTTGATTCTTAACAGTATCAGCTTTGTCGTTAAAGAAGTTAGTAGCACCAATAAGCATATTATTAGAGATATTGTCTAAGTGACCTCTAAATTTCAACCATGGTCCAGCCATAGAAATATGGTCGGTAGTACATTTGCCTTTTGCTTTTATCAAAAGCTTTAAACCTTTAACATCCGTTCCTTCCCAAGCTTTGAAAGGATCAAGCAATTGAAGGCGTGAAGATTTTTCATCTACTAGCACACTTACTTTACTTCCATCTTCAGCTGGTGCCTGATATCCGGCATCTTCCACTGCAAATCCTTTTAAAGGCATTTCTAATCCTTGCGGCTCATCAAGCTTCACTTGTTCACCTGCTGAATTTGTTAAGGTATCAGTAAGTGGATTGAATGCTAAATCACCTGCAATGGTCATTGCTGTCACAATTTCTGGTGAAGCAACGAAAGCATGTGTATTAGGGTTACCGTCGTTTCGAGATTTGAAGTTTCTATTGAATGAAGTGATGATCGAGTTTTTACGAGTTGGATCATCGCTATGACGAGCCCACTGCCCGATACATGGTCCGCAGGCATTAGCCAAGACCACACCACCCATGCTTTCAAAGGTATTTAAGAAACCATCACGCTCAACAGTATAGCGAACTAATTCTGAACCTGGTGTAATGGTAAATTCTGCCTTAGAAACTAATTTTTTATTTACTGCTTGTTCAGCAATAGAAGCAGCTCTAGAAATATCTTCGTATGAAGAGTTAGTACAAGAACCAATTAATCCAACTTCCAAAGTTTGAGGCCATCCATTTTCTTTAACGGCAGCAGCAAATTTTGAAATTGGCCATGCCATATCAGGAGTAAAAGGACCATTGATATGTGGTTCTAATGTAGAAAGATCAATTTCAATTACTTGATCAAAATAATTATGCGGATTTGCATATACTTCATCATCACCTGTAAGATGCTCTTTGATTTGATCAGCAAGGCTAGCAATTTCAGCACGTTCAGTGCCTTTTAAGTAGGTTGCAATTTTGTCATCGTAACCAAAAACTGAAGTTGTAGCTCCAATTTCGGCACCCATATTACAAATTGTACCTTTTCCTGTTGCAGAAAGTGATCTAGCGCCTTCGCCAAAATATTCAACAATTGCTCCGGTACCACCTTTTACAGTTAGGATACCAGCAACTTTCAGGATTACATCTTTTGCAGATGCCCAACCAGATAATTTTCCAGTAAGTTTAACTCCGATAAGCTTAGGGAATTTAAGTTCCCAAGCAAGACCAGCCATTACATCACAAGCGTCTGCACCACCAACACCAATAGCAATCATTCCTAATCCACCAGCATTTGGAGTGTGAGAGTCGGTACCAATCATCATTCCACCAGGGAATGCATAGTTTTCTAAAACTACTTGGTGAATAATACCTGCTCCGGGCTTCCAAAAGCCAATTCCATACTTATTTGAAACGGAAGCAAGGAAATCATAAACTTCCTTATTTTGAGTGTTAGCTGTTTCAAGATCTGTATCAGCTCCAATTTTTGCCTGGATTAAGTGATCGCAATGCACGGTAGACGGTACAGCAACTGTAGGTCTTCCTGCTTGCATAAATTGCAATAATGCCATTTGGGCAGTTGCATCTTGCATTGCTACTCTGTCTGGAGCAAAATCTACATAAGTAACACCGCGCTCATGAGCCTGAGTGGCATTTCCTTCCCAAAGATGGGCGTATAAAATCTTCTCTGTTAATGTAAGTGGTTTTCCAACTACCTTACGTGCAGCCTCAATACGAGGGCCGTAGTTGTTGTAAACCTTTTTGATCATGTCTAAATCAAATGCCATGTTATTTGCTTGATTTTAATTAATTCTAATTTAACTGCGAGCGAAGTTACAAAAAACGACCTAAAAAAGGAAGAGGAAAGGGTATTCAATCTGTAATAAATCTGCTATTTCTTAAAAAAGATTCGATTTTGTTAAAAAAAATGCCTTGGCCTAATGAAAAACATTTTTTGAAATGAAATTGGAAGCTTTAGAGAAAAAATTGAATTGGTGAAGTTTTATTCCAATCAATTTCCCTCATAAATTACTCCAGAGCTTGGCGTTTCTTTCAGTTCGATTTTTTTTAATCCCGCTACTAATGGTTTTATCTTGTTCCATAGCCAAATAGAAAGGTTTTCGCTCGTCGGATTTTCAAGTCCCGGAATTTCATTCAATAAATGATGATCTAATTGCTCAATAACAGGTTTAATCGCCTTTTTTAAATCTGCATAATCAATGATCCATCCGCTTTTTTCATCTGGCATGCCTTCTATATATACGTTTAATAAATAGGTGTGTCCATGCATGTTCCCACATTTATGCCCTACAGGCACATTGGGTAAAAAATGAGCTGAATCAAAAGAAAATTGTTTGTAAATAATCATGACGCAAAAATAATCTAAATGGAAAAGATAAAAATGATAGAGATCAGTTTTATGTTTTTTAAATTGTGATATTAGATAATTTACCTGTTTTTCAATGTTTTTGAAATTTAAAGTTTTTTGAATGAAAATCCTTGATTACTTAATTTTTCTAAAATGACAGGTAAACTCTTCTCCAAACGGTCAAATGCTTTTAAACTATCATGAAAAACAATAATCGACCCATTTTTAACATTTTTCAAAACATTATCTATGCATTTTTCTGCTGTAATTGATTGGTCAAAATCGCCACTCAAAACATCCCACATGATAATCTCTATTTGAGGATTTTGAATTTTTAATGCCTTAATTTGAGATTTTGTAATTCTACCATAAGGGGGTCTAAAAAGCCTTATACCTGTATGTAGTGTGCATTTTTGGATATTATCTAAATAATCATTATCTTTAGTATTCCATCCTTTAAGGTGGTTGTAGGTATGATTTCCCACGGCATGGCCTGCCTTAATAACATCCGAAAAGACCTCTGGATATTTATCGATGTTTTCTCCAATACAAAAAAAAGTAGCCTTTGCTTGAAACTTTTTAAGTGTATTTAATACAAATGGTGTAACAACTGGTATAGGTCCGTCGTCAAAAGTAAGAAAAATGATATTTTCTTCCCTGCTTTTATGCCAGGTTAATGTAGGATAAAACCACTGCAACCAAAAAGGGGAATAGGATAAATACAAATGCTTAATAATTTATTACGAAGATAAATATGTTAGCTAATTAAATGGTAGTATTTTTACACGGATTTATAAATGAGTCAATTCTGTTAATTAATATATGAAACAAATAAAACATCAGTGCTTTTTTAAATATGTTCTCCTTAGCTTTTTGGGAATATTTTTTTCTGCTATGTCATTATCGGCCCAGGAGCTTTTAACTTTAAAGCGTGCAACTGAGCTTGTGATTGAGAATAATCTTCAAATTAAACAAGCTCAATTTACAGAAGCCGTTTCTGAAGAGAATTTGCAGCAATCAAAATTAGCTTTGCTCCCTACTTTAAATGCAAATACTGGTTTAAATTTCAATTTTGGTAGAAGTATTGACCCATTAACCAATCAATTCGTTAATCAGGCAATTACCTCTACTAGTGGGAATTTATCTTCCGGAACAGCTCTTTTTCAAGGATTTCAGAAAATTAATCAGATTTCTCAGAACAAATTGCAGTTAGATGCTGATAAAAGTAATACTCAAAAAATAAAGAATGATTTAGTTTTGACTGTTGTAACTGGCTATTTATCTGTGTTAAATGCACAGGATATTTTAATCGCTTCACAGCAACAACTGGCTATTTCGAAACAACAATTAGATATTGAACAAAAGTTTTTTGATGTTGGGTCAAAAACTCTTGCCGATTTATCACAAGCTAAATCTCAACTTGCTACTGCAGAACTTAATGTTACCAATGCTCAAAATCAGGTAGATCTTGCATTTTTGAATCTTGCGCAGCTCTTGGAACTTGATCCATCTTCAGTTTTTGTTGTTGAAAAGCCGAAAATGGAGAATATGCCTAAGATTAATTCTGCGTACTCTGCGTCAGATGTTTTTAAATCTGCTGCTTCTAGTTTCCCTGATATTCGTTTAGCTGAATTGAGAAGACAGGCTTCTGAAAAAGGAATTGATATCGCCAAAGGGAATTACTATCCCTCATTAAATCTGCAATCAGGTTTCGGGACTCGATATTCAAATGGTGCCTTTGGA
>NZ_JBIIPN010000114.1:0-8318 GCF_044342615.1 Daejeonella sp.
AAAATAGTTAATACCGCTCCAGGAGGTAATGGTAATGATCTTGCTCTAGATGATATTACGTTTAGGGCTTGCGGACCAAGCATTGAACCTAAATTAAATGGTAGCTTGACAAACTTTTTACTCTGTGAAGGCCCAAGTCAGATGATTACCTTAGATGCCAATTTAGGTCCTGGTTTTACTAATCCTGCCTTTCAGTGGCAAGCAAATATTAATAATTTTGGCTGGACTGATATGCCAAATGCTAAAAGTAAATCAAGCCCCATTATAATAAACTCAAGTAGTTTGGTTTCTCAAAAATACCGCCTTACTGTTGCTGAAACGTTCAATATTTCTTCTTTTGGTTGCCGTATAAATTCTGACATTATTGAAATTGGATTTCTTGATGGCCCCAACGTAGATGCAGGTCAGGATAAAGAAATCATGCAAGATAGACCAATAGTTTTAAATGCGTCTGCTTCAGGCAATTCCCTTAGTTATAAGTGGATACCAGATACTTTTCTTGATAATCCTAATGTTTTGAATCCAATTGCAACTCCTAACCGTGATATGATTTATACGCTCGAGGTAACAGATGCTTGTAATAAGGTGGCTTCAGATCAAGTGAATATAAAAGTGCTCACAAATATTCGAATACCTAATGCTTTTTCGCCTAATGGTGATGGTATAAACGATCTTTGGAATGTGGCGGGCTTAGATTCTTTCCCCAATGCAGATGTCCTTATTTTTAATAGGAATGGGGCTATTATTTATCAAAGTAAGGGCTATCAAGAACCGTGGGATGGGACATATCGTGGGACTTCTATCCCAAAAGGAACTTATTATTACTCTATTGATTTGAATAATGGTATAAAGCTTTATTCAGGGTCCATCTTTTTGATGGATTAGAGTCGCATAAAGCGATTTATTCATTTTAACTTTGAATTCTGCTATTTTTTTCGTATCTTATGTATTTATCTAACTCAACAGCCAAAAATATAATACTTGACGCGGCCAATGTGAGTGCTAATTCTTTCAGACTTAGTGCTTGTGTTTTGAATATTTTATTTAAAGCAGGCATGTAAATAATCATCATTTGTAGCAAAATAGTTAGTGAAATTGCAAATAACATTCCTTTATTACTAAATAAGCCAATTTTGAAAAGAGATCTTTTATTAGACCTTATGGCTAATACGTGTCCAAGCTGACTGAAACATAAGACAGAAAAGGCCATGGTTAGTTCATTACCATTTCCATATTTAATTGCCCAAGCTTGAATTGATAATGTCACTAAGCCTATCAAAAGACCTACCCAGAGTATATGCCATCCCATGTTTCCAGCAAAAATAGAATCTGAAGGTTTTCGCGGTTGATGCTTCATAATATTAGGTTCGGCTGCCTCAGATGCTAGGGCAAGTCCTGGAAGCCCGTCGGTCACTAAATTAATCCATAAAATATGAATGGGAAGAAGTGGAATCGGGAGCCCTAAAAAAGGTGCTAAGACGATGCACCAAATTTCTCCCGAATTACCGGTCATGATGTATTTTATGAATTTTAAGATATTATCAAAAATTTGACGTCCATGTTGAATAGCTTTAACTATGCTTGAAAAATTATCATCAAGAAGAATCATATGCGCTGCTTCTTTGGATACTTCCGTTCCATTAATTCCCATAGCTATACCAATATCTGCATTTTTTAGTGCTGGAGCATCATTTACCCCATCGCCAGTCATCGCCACAAAATTCCCCTTGCTTTGCAGTGCATTCACAATTTTTAGCTTTTGTTCTGGGTCAACACGGGCATATACTTTTACTTTTTCAACTAATTCATCGAATTGCTCATCATCTAATTCAGCAAGCTCAGCACCGCTAATTACCAAATCATCCTTATAATTGATAATACCCAAGTCTTTCGCAATAGCTGTGGCCGTTAGTTTATGATCGCCAGTAATCATTACTGGTGTAATTCCAGCTTCCTTGCATTGTGAAATTGCTTCCTTAACATCTTCTCGCGGAGGATCAATCATTGCAGCGAAGCCTAGCATAGTTAGGGATGATTCTACATACTCTGGTGTTATTTCTTGTGGTAGTTCTTTCAATAGTTTATAAGCAAAACCTAAAACTCGATGTCCAGCCTCCGATAAATCATTCACCTGCTTTTCTAAATTGTCAATCTCAGAGTTATTGCTTAAAAGGGATGTTTTTAACAGCATTTCTACCGCCCCTTTGCTAATTACTAAAATGCCTTCATCTGTTTGATGTAGAGTGCTCATACACTTTCTATTGGTGTCGAAAGGTATTTCTGCAATTCTTGGAAAGACTTTCTCTAAATCATGTTTATTTTGATTTTTTGTTAGGGCGAAATTTAGTAGTGAAAGTTCAGTAGACTCTCCAATCCAATTGCCTTTTTCATTTTTGCTTACATCATTACTCAAAGCCATAGCCATCAGCATTAAATTATCTGAAATACCAGGAAGTATTTTCGAATCTTCAATTTCAAAAACCTTTTCTACGGTCATTTTATTGACGGTAAGAGTCCCAGTTTTATCGGTACAAATAAAATTTACTGATCCTAGTGTTTCTACTGCATGGAGTTTTCTGACTAATACTTGTTGTTTAACTAGTTTTTTTGCGCCCATTGCTAAGGAGATAGTTACTAGAGCGGGTAGGGCCTCGGGAATGGCAGCAACAGCCAAAGAAATTGATAAAAGGAGCATTTCCATAAGGCTTTCACCTCTCAGCCATCCCGAAAGGAAAATAAAAACACAAATAGCTAAAATGATTATGGATAGGGTTTTACCAAAGCTATTTAGTCTTTTTTGCAGAGGGGTAACCTGTTCATTTTTTTGGATTAATTTAGCAATATGACCTAATTCTGTATTCATGCCCGTTTCCACTACATAGGCTGTGCCCCGCCCACTTGTAACAAAGGTTCCTTTGAAAGACATATTCGTGCGATCGCCAATTGCTAAATTTGATTCTTTGAGCTCTGTGATATTCTTCTCGATATTTTGAGATTCGCCAGTCAATGCCGATTCGTCAACCTTGAGGCTATAAGTGCTTATAAATCGAATGTCGGCTGGAATTATATCGCCGGAAATTAGGGTTATTACATCACCTGGAACTAACTCGCTAGAATCAATTTTTACTAATTGTTTGTTTCGGAAAACATGCGCGCGACTCCTAGCCATACTTTTTAAGGACTCTAACGCTTTTTCTGCTCTATATTCCTGGATAAATCCGACTAAGGCATTGATAAAAATTATAGAAAGGATAATGATGGTGTCGCTCAAATCAGACGCAAAACCGGAAATTATAGCAGCAATGATTAAAATAATAATCATGAAATCACTGAACTGATTCCACAAAATTCTCCAAATTTTATATTTGCTTCTACTGTCTATCAGTTCATTATTGCCGAATTTAACCAAGCGCACTTGTGCCTCTTCACTCGTTAATCCCTCTGTATTGCTCTTTAATTCCTCTGCAACTTCTGAAGATGATAGCTTATGCCAATTCATGAAATAATTTTGTAATATTTAACTTATTTCTGCTTTTTAATTTTTGACAGAGAGCCTTTTAGGAGCTTTAAAACGCTTTTTTTCAGCGTGATTCATATTTTCTATCCCTTCAACAAGTGCATCTTGAGTAAATGAAATACTGTCTATGCCTTCTTCAATGAGAAATTCGGCAAATTCAGGAATGTCGCTTGGCGCTTGCCCACAAAGCCCAACTTTAATTCCATTTTGCTTGGCAGCTTTTATCGTTCGCCGTATTAACTCTTTTACAGCAGGGTTTTCTTCATTAAATAATTGATTTACCAAACTTGAGTCGCGATCAATTCCCAGAGTGAGCTGAGTTAGATCATTTGAACCTATCGAAAATCCATCAAAAAGCCTAGCAAATTCATCTGCTAAAAGCACATTACTTGGTATTTCAATCATAACATAGACTTTAAGTCCATTTACTCCTTTTTTCAAGCCATTTTTTGCCATTTCTGCTAATACTTTTTCACCTTCTTCAATGGTTCTGCAGAAAGGAATCATTAGTTTGACGTTTTTTAAGCCCATTTCATCTCTCACTTTTTTCATGGCTCGGCATTCAAGTGCGAAAGCATCTTTGTAGAAATTGCTATAGTATCTTGATGCACCACGCAAGCCTATCATAGGGTTTTCTTCATTTGGTTCAAAATAGGATCCTCCTAATAAATTCACATATTCATTGCTTTTAAAATCGCTAAATCTTACAATTACTTCTTTGGGATAAAAGGCCGCTGCAACCATTGAAACCGCTTCTGCAAGTTGATCAACGAAGTATTCTTTACCATCCTGGTAGTTTCCAATGATTTCTTTGATTTTACCATTAATCTCCTCATCAACTACTTTTTCAGGCTCGCAAAATACTAAAGGGTGTATTTTTATACTCTTTGAAATCGTAAATTCAAGTCGCATTAAACCAACTCCATGATTGGGATATTTGCTAAGCTCAAATGCTCTTTCTGGATCAGATAATATCAATAGGGCAGGGGTTTTAGGAAGCTTAACTTTACTGAAATCCTGCTCTTCAACAGTCCATTTTAATAATCCTTCATAAATATTGCCTGATTTACCATCTGCGCAAGAAACGGTTATTTCATCACCAGTTTCAATCACCTTGGTGGCATTTCCCGAACCTACAACAGCTAAAGTTCCTAGCTCGCGCGCTACTATGGCTGCGTGACTTGTTCTTCCGCCTTTATTGGTGATAATTGCCGCTGCTTTTTTTAAGATAGGATCCCAATCTGGATTAGTGATGTCGGTTACTAAAATTTCTCCTTCTTTTAATTGTTTACCCTCCTGTGGATTGTTAAGTATTCGAGCTTTCCCAGATCTAATTTTATCTCCCAGAGCGATTCCTGTAGCCAATAATTTTGATTTTTCGGCAAGCCAGTAAATTTCATGTACTTGTTTTTTAGGTTTTGCATGAACAGTTTCTGGCCTAGCCTGAACAATGTATAGTTTATTGTTAATGCCATCTTTAGCCCACTCAATATCCATTGCTTTTCCATAATGATCTTCAATGCTAAGGCACCATTTTGCTAATTGAATAACTTCAGAATTGTTAAGGCAGAATTCTTTCTGTTTCTCTTGACTTGTTTCTAAATTTAATATGGTATTTTCACTGCTTTGCAAGTCAGATTTTTCGGCATAAACCATGGTAAACTCCTTTTTACCACAAACTTTTTTTATAATGGGTTTATACTGATCTTGATTGAGCGTTGGTTTAAAAACTATCCATTCATCGGGTATTGCCCTGCCTTGGACAATATTTTCACCTAGTCCCCAAATACCATTTATAATTATTGTGTTCTTAAAACCGGTGTCGGGATCAATCGTAAATACTACCCCAGACGATGCTTTATCACTTCTAACCATTTGTTGAACCCCTACCGAAATGGCAATATCCTTTTCCATAAAGCCCATATCATGTCGGTACTTTATAGCCCTATCCGTAAATAAGGATACATAACATAGCTTAATAGCATCCAATAATTGCTCTTTACCATTGATGTTCAAAAAGGATTCCATTCTACCGGCAAAACTCGCAGTAGGCAAATCTTCGGCAGTAGCGCTACTGCGAACAGCTACATCTAGCACTTCTACCCCTAAATTGCTGCAAAGTGAATTATAGGCTGTTTTTACTTGTTGTTCTACTTCTTCAGGAATTTTTGAATAAAGGATTAGGCTTCTTGCTTGCTCTCCAATACTAGTCAAATTGCTAAAATCTTGCTTGTCGAGGGTAAACAGAAGCTCTTTAAGATCCTGTTCAATTTTATTTTCCTTTCTGAATAGTCGATATGCATCGGCAGTTAAGGCAAAGCCATCCGGAATATTTATGCCCTTACTATTCAATTGGTTGAACATTTCTCCTAATGATGAGTTTTTCCCACCTACGCGGGCAATGTCATCAATGTGAATCTCGCTGAAAGGGATTGTATATGATAATGCTTGCATTTATTAAGAATTTAATTAATTTTTTATTGACAATGTTTCTGGAAGTATTTAAATGGTTGCTTTGTAAAAATTTGGAAGATTTTTTATTTTTTTAAATAATTTTCATCCTTGAAAAAGCTAATATTGAAACAATGTATTAATGGTATTGTTTCAAATTCTTTGTGCTGGTTTTTGACTTTTTCAGGTAAAATCATTTTTTATTTGACCTCAAATCAGCTTTAAATCATGATTATTAGCTCAGATTTTGGATTGATAACAAAATCTGATTTTCTTTATTGCTAAAAAAAACGCTTTTAATGACTATTTAATCCATTTTTTAACTAAAGGTTAATTAATAATAAAAAAATAATGCAAAAGCGCTTGTCAATACATCTAAATAAATTAGATTTGTTGAACCTTAAAAAAAAACAACGATGGATAAATTTTCAAAAATGAAAGAATTGTTTGCTTCAGTTGAAGTAGACGCTAACAAATTTTACAATTCAGGTAACAGTGCTGCAGGAACAAGAGTTCGTAAAGGCATGCAAGATTTGAAAAATTTAGCTCAGGAAATCAGAAATGAAGTGACTGAGAAGAAAAACAGTGCAAAATAATTTTAGCACTGTTTTAAATAATTAAAAAGGCTGGTTTATCCAGCCTTTTTAATTATTCAATTCCTTACTCCCTGAATATTTCCTTCCTTTCCCAAAAGAAATAAGTCTTAATAATTTTTTCTTTCTTTTACTGAGATTTGTAAATCAATAGTTCGGTCAATTATTTTAGATTTGTACCATAAATTATGAAAGATTTCAAAAATTATTATCTCATACAGGCTAGTCCCGAAGAGGTTTACCTCGCTTTAACAAATCCACTAACTATTTCACTCTGGACCGGAGCAGAGGCTATTATGAGTACTGAACCAGGCTCAGAATTTTCTTTGTGGGATGACAGTATTGTGGGTAAGAATATCGAGTTTGTTGAGAATAAAAAGATTGTTCAACAGTGGTATTTTGGTGATCAGCCTGAAGAATCAATAGTAACTTTTATTTTGCATCCTGATAAAAACGGTACTTCCCTCGAGCTTCGCCATACTAATATTCCTGATTCTGATCTTCAAGATATGATCGATGGCTGGAATTTGAATTACTTTGGTGCGCTACAAGATTTTTATGATGAATAGTTTCATCGAATAACTCTAATTTTTTTTCTCATCCTTGGATCAGGAAAATTCTTAGCTTCTTTTGGCGTAAAATTTAAGTGATTTTATACTAATTGCTGTAATCATCCATCCCAAATAAATCGATAAAAATTATCAGATGATGCTGGGATAGAGAAAATTATTGAAATCTGAAAAATATCCCGCTAATTAAATTGCATTAATATTAAGCCGACCATTATTCTTTTAATAGAATTAAAAATTAAAATTGGTCTATTTTAACTAATTAAATTTCAAAATTGACCTTTCCGTAAAAAATAACCCACAAGTGATTTGAAACCCATTGAATACTAGGTTAATTTTTCATTAATAAAATTTAGCTTATTTTGTAAAATATGCAAAAGCGTACATTCACAGATCAAATGGGGAGGCTTATTTCCCTTAATTTTCCGCCAAAGCGGATTATTTCTCTGGTGCCGTCCCAAACGGAGCTTCTTTTCGATTTAGGTTTGGATGAGGAGCTTATTGGGATTACCAAGTTTTGCATTCATCCTCATGATACATTTAAGTCTAAAACCAAGATTGGCGGTACTAAAAAACTCGATCTAGATAAAATTAGGGCATTAAATCCGGATCTTATTATTGGGAATAAGGAGGAAAATGATCAAGCACAAATGGAAGAATTGATGCTTGAATTCCCCGTTTGGATGAGTGATATCACGCTTTTTGAGGATGCAATAGAGATGATTAGGCAAATTGCGGAGCTCACAGGTAAAACTGAGAATGGAATTCAAATCACTGAAAGCATTGAAAAGAGCTTCGCAGAAATTCCCCAAAATCTAGGATGCCGAAAAAAAGTGGCATATTTTATTTGGAAAGATCCTTATATGCTGGCAGGAAAAGATACTTTTATTGATACTATTTTGGGAAAGGCAGGTTTTGTTAATGTGGTAGCTATGAGTCGCTACCCCGCAATGTCTCTTTCAGATTTAAGAGGACTTAAACCTGAGCATATTTTTTTATCATCCGAACCTTATCCATTTAAGAATGAGCATGTTGAAGAAATGGAGGCAATTTTCCCTGATTCTACTGTTTGGATAGTGGATGGAGAGTTGTTTTCATGGTATGGTAGTAGGTTGCGGTTTACGTCCGACTATCTCTTACAGCTTTTACAAAAAATTAATTGTCATTCTTAAATAATAAGAAGATTAG
>NZ_JBIIPN010000115.1:0-8262 GCF_044342615.1 Daejeonella sp.
CTTTGCGCTAAAGGAAATTGAAAAGGATTTCAATTTTACGACTAATGATAGTTATACTTACGACCGCGAAAAATTTCCTTGGTTAAAGTCGGAAGCCGAATCCAATAGCCTTTGGTCAAAGCGTATTAAGTACGAAATGCTCAATTTAAAGATTACGGGTACTGATCAATCAAAAATTAAGGAAACCCTGAAAAAGCGTTACGAAAATCTAATATCACAGTCTACAAAGTTCAATCATCAGGATGTTTTCCAGATTTTCATGAATGCTTTTACTGGGACTGTAGATCCCCATACAAGTTATTTTGTTCCCAATAGGGCTCAAGAATTTAATGAAGATTTGGCTCGTACATTTGAAGGTATCGGAGCTAGATTGCAATTGGAGAATGAGGTGGTTAAAATTGCTGAAATTATACCTGGCGGACCGGCATTCAAATCGAAGGCTTTACAGGCAAATGATCGAATAATTGCTGTTGCCCAGGGTAAGGATGGTGAATTTGTGGATGTGATTGGCTGGCGATTGGATGTTACTGTAACTAAAATTAAGGGGCCAAAAGGCACAATTGTTCGTTTAAAGGTGATTCCTGCGGGACAAGAATTATCATCTACTCCTAAAATTATTGAATTGGTGAGGGATAAGGTAGTACTTGAAGATCAATCAGCGAAAAAGATCATTAAAACCATAAATCAAGGTGGTAAATCCTATAAAATTGGAATCATTCAATTACCAGCTTTTTATGCTGATTTTAAGGCTCTACAGGCAGGTGATCCAAATTATAAAAGTACCACCCGTGATGTAAAACTTTTATTAGACACTTTAAAAAGAGAAAAAGTTGATGCTGTTGTTCTTGATTTGAGAAGTAACGGTGGTGGTTCACTTCCCGAAGCAATTACGCTTACGGGACTGTTCATTAAATCTGGTCCCGTAGTTCAAGTTCGTGATCGTAGAAACAGAGTAGAAGTGAACGAAGATGAGGAAGAATCAATTGCTTGGGATGGTCCATTAGGTGTTTTCATTGATCGCTTTAGTGCTTCAGCATCCGAAATTTTTGCAGGCGCAATTCAAGATTATGGCAGAGGTGTGATTATTGGCAATCAGTCGTATGGTAAGGGCACAGTACAACAAGGTATTGACATGTCTCGAATTATCAGCACTAGTGATAAAATTATGCTTAAAGGACTGCAAACGGTTAATAATAATAAAGGAGAAAAGATAAGTTCAAGCAATGCGCCTGAATTTGGTCAGATTAACTTAACCATGGCTAAATTTTATCGTGTAAATGGTAGTAGCACTCAGCACAAGGGTGTAGTTCCTGATATTGAGTTTCCAACTGTATTTCCGAAGGATAAATATGGAGAAAGCTCTGAGCCACGTGCATTAGTTTGGGATACAGTTCAGCCTAGTATTTTTACACCTGTTGCTAATTTAAGTACAGCTAAAGCAAAACTACTTGCTTTACATCAGGAGCGAATGAAAGTATCATCAGATTTCAAAGATCTTCAAGAAGATATTGCTGAATTTGCTAAGCGTGATGCAGAAACATCTATCACGTTAAATGAGGCTAAACTCAAGAAGGATCGAGAAGAGCAGGAGGCAAAATCATTAGCTCGTGAAAATAAGAAGCGAGCTGCTAAAGGTTTGTCACCTTTAAAGAAAGGTGAAAGCAAAGCTAAGGAGGATATCGACTTTATCCGCGATGAAGGATTGCAGATCATGGCAGATTTTATCCAAATAAAATAATGAAAGCCCCGGTATACCGGGGCTTTTTTTGGCATTTATTAGCTGGCTTTTTTGTATATTTTGATTGCTCTTTTGTATTATTCTTAAGGATTAAATAGCTCTAAATATTTCATTTCGAATAAGTTTTAGAGAAATGGTTAAGGACGTGTTCAAAAAAACCCCCAACTCATTCCTATAAATCGGTTTGAATTGGGGGCTAGATTAAAGCCTTTTAAAAGTAATTTACTTAGTAATTATGCTTTTTTCTTGTCTTGAGTTTCCATGATATTTATGCTCATCATTTGCTCCATGGTACGTTTCATACCATCTGATGAACCATCCAAGAAAATTACATTCCCTTTGCCATTCTCAGCAAAATGCTTGATGGCTTCAGTCCACATAGTGAATAGAATTACTGAAGTATCTAAATCTGCAGTTTGCATTTCTTTTGCTGCATGCGTCATACCTTTTGCAACCTCCTCACGGAAAAGTGCAATACCTTGCCCGCGTAATTGCGCAGCTTCACGTTCAGCATTTGCAGCAATTTTAATCGCATTACCATCTGCTTCAGCAGCTTTGGTTTTGGTAATTAGTAAAGCTTGTCCCTCGTTTTCTGCTGCAGCTTTTAGGTTGTTAGAAGCAACCACGCGACTCATAGAGGTTAAAATTACCTCATCAAAGGTGATGTCGTTTACTTGAAGATCTTGTAAATGATAACCCCAAGATTCTAGAACATTATCTAATTGTTCTTTTACGTGATCCACAATGTCTTTTCTTAGACTCAAAACCTCTGCTTGTCTTTTACTTGCAACAAAAGCACGTATAGTACCCTCAATGGTGCGAATAAGTGCTTGCATCAAGTTTTGCTCATTAATAAACTTAAAGGCTACATTTTTGATAGTTTCCTCATCCGGATTATTTACCGAGTAGAGTACCATTGCTTTAAAATACACATTGGCTTGATCAACGGTTACCGCTTGAAATTCAAGCTCTACGGCACGATTTTGAATAGATACACGAGAGTGAATAAGCTCTATTAATGGAATTTTGAGACTTAAGCCCGGTTTAAGTAGTCTTCTGTACTTACCAAAAATGGTGATTACAGCAATTGTACCCTGTTTAACCGTTACAAATGAGCTAAACAAAATAACTAGAGAAATGAATAAGAAAATATAAGTTCCGTACATATGAGTTAATTTTTTTTCTTTTTAATTTATTAAAGATAGGAAGAATATTTGTTAAATCAGCTTTTTTGAACCAAATAATGCTATTTTTTTAAAAAACATGATTCTTGTTCAAATGCCTTAATTTGAATTTTTTTGAACTTTAGGGCATAAAAAAAGCATCGTTGAGGATGCTTTTCAGAATATTTTAATTTAATTATTCTCTAAGTTTGGCAAGTAATCGGCCGCCTTTGTAGTAATATCGTTTCCAATAAGCTTCATCTAAATCACTGATCATCACACCTTTGCTGCTTGAAGCATGAGCAAATTTATTATTTCCCATGTAAACGCCCATGTGGGTAATTGAGCGACTTCCAATTTTGAAGAATACTAGATCTCCTTCTTTCAATTCTTCTTTATTAATAGGATTTACCATGCTAAATATATTTCTTGAATTACTTCCAATAAGTGTACTAAATACTTTGTTGTATAATTCAAAAGCAAATCCTGAGCAATCAATACCTTTTTTTGTTCCACCACCTAAGCGATAAGGAGTTCCTATCCAGTCGTAAACAAATTCATATAATTTTAAATTAGATGTAGCAGAAAGTGCAACACCCATAATTTGAGAGAAATATTCTTTTGCCAAATTATCAGGATCTTCTACCTGAGTGTCAGGTTTTTGCTCCTTTGTATTGGTTTGTGCCTGTACAGACACTATAGAAACGATTAGTAGAAGAAGTAAAACAAACTTTTTACCCATATTATAAATATTTTCTAGTTTTTAAAGATAAACTGAATGAATTAATTTATACGCTTTATAATTCCAGAATGTTACAAATATACGAAATTTTGTGACCCTAAGCAAGTCGAAGTGCTTAACTGTCAATATAATGACATAGTTTATAGATAGATATGAAATTAAATTATAGATAAACAGTATAAACAATACGCTTTACTATTCTTTTTTTGGTAAGATATGGTTAGATTTGCTGACCCTAATAGGGCTAAAAAAGAATTACACATACGATTACGAATGAGTTCAATAGAAATTACGAAAGAAACCTATCTTCAGTGGTACGAGTCAATGCTTTTGATGCGCAAGTTTGAAGAGAAAGCAGGACAACTTTACGGGCAGCAAAAAATCAGAGGATTTTGCCATTTGTATATTGGTCAAGAAGCTGTTATGGCTGGTGCTATGTCGGTTCTTGGACCTGATGATTCTATGATTACTGCTTATCGTGATCATGCGCATGCTTTAGCAAGAGGCATGAGCTCAAATGAAATAATGGCTGAACTTTACGGAAAAGCAACCGGATGTTCTAAAGGTAAAGGCGGTTCGATGCACATGTTTAGCAAGGAAAAGAAATTTTTCGGCGGACATGGGATTGTAGGTGGACAGATTCCTTTGGGCGCCGGAATTGCATTTGCTGAAAAATATAATGGAACTACCAATGTTTGTGTATGTTACATGGGTGATGGTGCTGTTCGTCAGGGGGCACTTAACGAAACCTTTAACATGGCGATGTTATGGAAGTTACCTGTAATTTTTGTTTGTGAGAACAATGGTTATGCGATGGGAACTTCGGTAGCTCGTACTACCAACATGGTTGATATTTACAAAATCGGATTAGGTTTTGATATGCCATGTGCGCCAGTTGATGGAATGGATCCAGTAGCTGTGCATAATGCAATGGATGAGGCAGTTCAAAGAGCTAGAAGAGGCGATGGCCCTACTTTCTTAGAAGCTAGAACCTATCGTTATAAAGGACATTCGATGTCTGATCCAGCTAAATATAGAACCAAAGAGGAAGTTGAAACTTATAAGGCTAAAGATCCAATTGAAGTAGTTAAAGCTACTATTGAGGAGAAAAAATATGCTGATGCAGCATGGTTTGAGCAGATTAATGAAAAAGTTAAGGCAATTGTTGACGAATCAGTAAGGTTTTCTGAAGAATCTCCATGGCCAGATGCATCTGAATTATATGAAGATGTGTACGTTCAATCTGACTATCCATTTATCCGCGACTAATCTAAACTTTTTATAAAATACTAATCTGTAAATAATAATGGCTGAAGTAGTAAAAATGCCGAAAATGAGCGATACGATGACAGAAGGTGTGATCGCAAAGTGGCATAAAAAAGTTGGTGATAAAATTGGTTCGGGTGATTTAGTTGCTGAAATTGAAACTGATAAGGCAACAATGGATTTTGAGTCCTTCCAAGAAGGAACATTATTATATATAGGCGCGAAGGAAGGTGAGGCAGCGCCTGTCGATTCAGTAATTGCAATTTTAGGTCAGCCTGGCGAAGACTTTCAATCTCTTTTAAGTGCCGCTCCAGCACAAAATAGTAACCTTGAGCCTAGTGCTGCAGAAGATAAACCTGCTACAACTAATTCTCAAGCTCCTGCAAGCAGTGATGCGGATGCTGAAGCTTTAGGTGCCACCATTATTCGTATGCCTCTTTTAAGTGATACCATGACTGAAGGTGTTATTGCTGAATGGCATAAGAAAGTTGGTGATAAAGTTAAAAGTGATGATGCGCTTGCTGATGTGGAAACTGATAAAGCAACCATGGAGGTAATTGGTTATGCTGAAGGAACGCTTCTTTATGTGGGTGTTGAAAAGGGCCAAGCTGCAAAGGTTAATGATATTATTGCAATTGTAGGTAAAGAGGGGACAGATGTTACTCCTTTTCTTAATTCATCTCCAAAGGCACAAGCGAGCACTGTTGTTGCTCCAGCGAGTTCAGAAGCTAAAGCTGCTCCTGTAGCTGCAGTTAAGCAAGAAGTTCAAGCCGACTCAGGTTCACGTCTTAAAGCATCTCCTTTAGCCCGAAAAATTGCGAAGGATAAGGGTATAGATTTATCTCAAGTAAAGGGAAGCGCTGAAGGTGGAAGAATCGTTAAAAAAGATATTGAAGGATTTAACCTAGGTGGTCAAAAGGCAGCAGCTCCAGCAGAAACGAAAGTTGTAGAAACTCCAGCAGTAACAATTCCACAATTTATTGGGGAAGAAAAATATACAGAAAAGCCAGTTTCTCAAATGCGTAAAGTAATTGCTAAGCGTCTATCTGAGAGTTTATTTACTGCCCCTCATTTTTATCTAACCATGTCAATTGATATGGATAGTGCGATGAAAGCCCGTACCAAAATCAATGAATTTTCGGCTGCGAAAATCTCATTTAATGATATGGTGCTTAAAGCTGTGGCAGTAGCCTTAAAACAACATCCAAATGTGAATTCATCGTGGTTGGGAGATAAAATCCGCTATAATGAGCATGTAAATATTGGAGTTGCTGTGGCTGTAGAAGATGGTTTATTGGTTCCAGTGGTGCGTTTTGCTGATGGAAAATCGCTTTCTCATATCTCTGCAGAGGTAAAAGACTTTGCTCAGCGTGCTAAAACTAAAAAATTACAACCTTCAGATTGGGAAGGTTCAACATTTACGATTTCAAATTTAGGCATGTTTGGAATTGATGAGTTTACCGCGATTATCAATCCGCCAGACGCGTGTATTTTAGCAGTTGGAGGAATTCAGCAGGTGCCGGTTGTTAAGAATGGTGCTGTTGTTCCAGGAAATGTAATGAAGGTTACGCTTAGCTGTGATCATCGTGTAGTTGATGGTGCAACTGGTTCTGCATTCTTACAAACCTTAAAAGCTTTGCTTGAAGAGCCTGTAAGATTATTAGTTTAATAATTTAAAACATATCGAAATGCCTTTCAGCTAAAACTGAAAGGCATTTTTGTTTGTTTGTAATTTAAGATTTGAATTTAATGCTGGGTATAATTTTGCTTAATTTTGTTTTATAGCTTTATAATATGCTCTTTTAGCGTTCTTAATTCTTATTTAATCAATAATAAATTTTAATATGAGACAGTCATTTCTGTTTATCCTTTTCCTTGCTGCTATTTCTATAATCTCATCTTGTTCAAATTCTCGAGATCCACAACAAATTATTGATGAGAGTATTAGCTTTTATCAAATGGATAAGCTTAATAATGCTAGCATTGAATTTACTTTTAGAGATGTAAAATTCAAAATCATGCAGAATGAAGGTAAATTTCGTTATGAGCGTACTTTTTCAGATTCTACCGGAATGGTTCACGATATTCTTGATAATCAAGGTTTTAGAAGAGAGTTAAATGGTAAAGAGCTTAATTTGAATGCTAAAGACGTATCCAAGTATTCTCAGTCTTTAAATGCTGTAGTATATTTTCTGTATTTACCACTAAAATTGAATGATGCTTCAGTTATTAAAAAGTATATCGATGAGGTAAAAATCAAAGATAAAAGATATCATAAATTAGAAATTTCCTTTGATAAAAACGAGGGTGGTGCCGACCATAACGACGTGTATTATTATTGGTTTGATGTTAGTGATTATAGTATGGATCATTTTGCCTACAGTGCAGGAGGAAATAGATTTAGAGAAGTTATAAAAACCCATAATGTGGGCGGTGTAATTTTCCAAGATTACGTCAATTATCAAATGCCCTTAAATGATTCCCTTACAGCAATATCTAAATACGATAGCCTATTTACGGCAGGAAAGCTAAGAGAATTATCTAGGATTGAATTTAAAGATATGCGCATTCAGGCTCTTTCAAAATAGCTGGATGCCCCAATAATAAATTCAAATAAATTTTTAGAAGAATAGACTTATTATATAATACAGTGTGGCTGCTAATGCTGCGGAAACAGGAATTGTTAAAATCCATGCCCACATTAGACTAATTGTTATGCCCCATCTAACTGCAGAGATACGCTTACTTAATCCTACCCCTATAATTGCACCGGTAATGGTATGAGTGGTAGAAACAGGTATTTTAAAGTGTTCTGTCATGAATAAAGTAATCGCACCCGCTGTTTCTGCTGCAACACCCTCTAATGGAGTAACCTTAGTGATTTTTGTCCCCATAGTTTTAACAATCTTCCAACCACCGCTCATTGTTCCAATTGCAATAGCTGTATAACATGCGATAGGAATCCATTCAGGGATATGATTAATTTTTACTTTTCCACCTACAACGGTATAGCTAACCTGTAGCCAGTGAGAAATTGTACTTACTTCACCTGGATTATCTTTAAGGTAAACGATAATCGCCGCAGCAATGATTCCCATTACTTTTTGGGCATCATTACCACCGTGTCCGAGACTAAACAAAGCGGAAGAAACTAATTGTAATTTTTTAAACCACCACTCAGCTCGTGATGGATTGGCATATCGGCAAATATTAACGATGATTACAGTAATGACATAAGCCATAAACATACCGATAATTGGTGCTAAGACAATAAATGAAGCAACTTTACCAATAACACCAAGGTTTATAACATCTAATCCGCCATGAGCTACTGCAGCGCCTGCAAAGCCTCC
>NZ_JBIIPN010000117.1:0-8184 GCF_044342615.1 Daejeonella sp.
AAAAAAATATGGAAATATTCAGGTAATTATAGGGGTGGTTATAGTCTGGATAGCAATTTGTTTTGGAGCATATCATATTCAAAATGAGCAACAGTTTTATGCTTTGGCCGTAGTTGTGGGATTAGTAATGGGAGGTATTCAATCTATTTCTAGGTCAACATACTCTAAATTTTTGCCTGAAAACACACCAGACACGGCTTCTTTCTTTAGTTTTTATGATGTTACAGAGAAATTGGCTATCGTTATCGGCTTATTTAGCTTTGCCTATATTGAAGAATTTACAGGAAGTATGCGTAATTCAGCGGTAAGCTTGGCAAGCTTTTTTATTATTGGATTACTCATTTTAATATCATTATTATTTTTAAAGTCAGATTCTTCCACTTCTTTAACAAAGGATTAGATTTTTTTTCTGAATTTAGCGCTGCTTAATATATTTTATGAACGTTGAATTATTTATCCCTTGCTTTATTGATCAGCTATATCCTGAAACTGCTTTTAATACCGTTAAAATCCTTGAAAAGGCAGGATGTAAGGTTATTTATAATGCTGAGCAAACTTGCTGCGGACAGCCAGCTTATAATGCGGGTTTTTGGGAAGAAGCAAAAGTTGTTGGAGGTAAATTCTTACATACTTTTTCTGAAAATAATTATATCGTCTCGCCATCTGCCTCTTGTACAGGTATGGTGAAAAATTCTTATAATGATCTGTTTACCAATACGGTAGTCCATAATAAATGCAGAGCAATTCAAGCTAATATTCATGAGTTAAGTGATTTCTTGGTAAATATCATTAAGAAGGATTATTTCGGTGCAGAGTTGGAGGGAAGAGCGGTTTATCATGATTCTTGCTCGGGACTAAGAGAATGTAAAATTAAAGATGAACCAAGACAATTATTAAGCAAGGTTCATGGTTTAGAGTTGGTAGAGATGAAGGATACAGATGTTTGTTGTGGTTTTGGAGGGACATTTGCAGTAAAATTTGACTCTATTTCAAGTGCTATGGCCGAACAAAAGGTAAATAATGCCCTTGAGATGGATGCTGATTTTATTATTTCAACCGATTCATCTTGCCTTTTGAATATACAAGCTTATATCGATCAGCATCACATTCCTATTAAAACTATGCACTTGGCAGATGTTTTGACTCATGGTTGGGGAAATGTTTAATCAAAACGTGCTTTTGTCTATAATTATAGCCATTTAGCCGATTAAATTGTTGTTTTGATCATTTTTCCCTTAAAAATTCTTAATTTTGTAATGAAATGAAGATCATTTTGTAGATGATCATTTAATTTTATTGAACATAACTAATAAATCATTTTGTAGATGATCAAAATTACACTTCCTGATGGGTCTGTTCGTGAATATGAACAGGGGACCACTGCTCATCAAATTGCACTTTCTATTTCTGAAGGTTTAGCAAGAAACGTATTGGCTGCCGTAGTCAATGGTGAAATATGGGATTCATCCCGTCCAATTGGAAATGATTCTACTGTTAAATTATTGACTTGGAATGATCAAGAAGGTAAATCTACATTTTGGCATTCCTCAGCGCATTTAATGGCTGAAGCATTAGAAGCACTTTATCCAGGAACTAAATTTGGAATCGGACCAGCCATTGAAACTGGTTTTTATTATGATGTTGATTTTGGAGATCGTGAATTTTCTTCTGATAATTTCAAAGAAATCGAAGACAAAATCATAGAATTGGCAAAGTCTAAGTCTGATTTTTCTAGAAAAGCTGTTTCTAAATCGGATGCAGTTTCATATTTCACAGAAAAGAATGATGAATATAAGTTAGATCTGATTAAAGATTTGGCTGATGGTTCCATTACTTTTTATACTCAAGGCAATTTTACTGATTTATGCCGCGGACCACACATTCCGAATACAGGATTTATTAAGGCTGTAAAATTGATGAATGTGGCAGGTGCTTATTGGCGCGGTGATGAGAGTAAAAAGCAGTTAACACGTATTTACGGGGTTACTTATACTAAGCAAAGCGAGCTAACTGAATATCTTCAAATGATTGAAGAAGCAAAGAAACGTGACCATCGTAAATTAGGTAAAGAACTTGAGCTTTTTGCCTTTTCTGAAAAAGTAGGTATGGGTTTACCGCTATGGTTGCCTAAAGGTGCTGCTCTACGCGAGAAACTAGTTAATTTTCTTCAAAGAGCTCAGGTTAAGTCAGGTTATGAGCAAGTTATAACTCCTCATATCGGACATAAAAATCTTTATATTACTTCAGGTCACTATGAAAAATATGGCGCTGATTCATTTCAACCAATAAAAACACCACAAGAAGGAGAAGAGTTCTTCCTAAAACCAATGAACTGTCCTCATCACTGTGAAATTTATAAAACTAAGCCTCGTTCTTATAAGGATCTTCCAGTCAGATACGCTGAATTTGGGACTGTTTATCGTTATGAACAGAGTGGTGAGCTTCATGGTTTAACACGTGTTAGAGGATTTACTCAAGATGATGCACACTTATTTTGTCGCCCAGATCAGGTTAAAGAGGAATTTAAAAAGGTAATTGATCTTGTTTTATATGTATTTAAGGCCTTAGGTTTTAATGATTATACAGCGCAAATTTCATTAAGAGATCCTGAAAATAAGACAAAATACATCGGTACTGATGAGAATTGGCAATTAGCTGAATCAGCAATTATTGAGGCAGCCGAAGAAAAAGGTTTGGCAACAGTAGTTGAATTGGGGGAGGCAGCTTTCTACGGCCCGAAGTTAGATTTCATGGTTAAGGATGCTTTAGGTAGAAAATGGCAATTAGGTACTATCCAGGTGGATTATAATTTACCAGAAAGATTTGAGTTGGAATACACAGGAAGTGATAATTTGAAACACCGTCCTGTAATGATTCATCGCGCTCCATTTGGCTCTCTAGAGCGTTTTGTGGCTGTTTTAATTGAACATTGTGCCGGAGAATTTCCATTATGGCTTAGTCCTGAACAGTTTATCGTTCTACCGATCTCTGAAAAATATGAGGATTATGCAAAAAAAGTTTTAGAATCGCTTAATAATTCCGATATTCGCGGGCTGATTGACTCTAGAGATGAGAAGATTGGTCGTAAGATTCGTGATGCAGAGGTAAAGAAAATTCCATTTATGCTCATTATTGGTGAGAAAGAAATGGAAGAAGGCACGGTTTCTGTTAGAAGACATGGCCAGGGTGATGTGGGAAGCATGACGATGGAAGAGTTTAGTAATCAGTTAGTTAAAGAAATTACAATTTAAATTAAAATATAATTTGGCATTAGGTAGACCAGGCTTTAACAGAGGACCACGCCCTCCGTTTAAAAAGAAAGAAGCAGAACATAAGATCAATGATTTGATCAGAGCACCTGAGGTGCGTTTGACTGGTGATAACGTGGAGACAGGTATCTATCCATTCAGAGAAGCTCTTGCTATGGCTATTGAGCAGGATTTGGATCTTGTTGAAATTTCTCCGAATGCAGTTCCGCCAGTATGTAAGATTGTTGATTACAACAAATTTATATACGAGCAGAAGAAGAAAATGAAGGAGATTAAGTCCAACGCTAAACAAACGGTAATTAAAGAAATCCGTTTTGGACCTAATACCAGTGATCATGATTTTCAATTTAAATTGAAGCATGCTATTGGTTTCCTTGAAGGTGGTGAAAAAGTACGTGCATATGTACACTTTAAAGGACGCGCCATTGTTTACAAAGAACAAGGAGAAATCCTTTTATTAAAATTTGCTCAGGCTTTGGAAGATGTAGGTAAGGTGGAGCAATTACCAAAGTTAGAAGGCAAGCGGATGTTTTTAACCGTAGCACCTAAAGGCACTGGTAAAAAGTAAATTGTTGTTTTTTGATTGCTAAAAAGCTTTTGTGAATAACAATATTAAAATGAATCATTATAAATAAATAAATAGAGAGTTATGCCAAAAATGAAAACGTGTTCCAGTGCAAAAAAGCGATTCAAGCTTACTGGAACAGGTAAAATCAAAAGAAAGAACGCTTTTAAAAGTCACATCTTAACCAAGATGAGTAACAAACGTAAGCGTGCCTTGGGTCAGACAAGTTTAGTTTCTGATGCAGATTCAGGCAACGTTAAGCGTATGCTTTGTATAGGCAAGTAATCAACCAATTAATTTAACCAGGTATCAGGTATTAAGTTTCTAAAAAGAAACACCGCTTACCAAAAAACAAAACAACATGCCACGTTCGGTTAACGCAGTAGCGTCAAGAAGAAGAAGAAAAAAGGTCTTAAATTTAGCCAAAGGCTATTGGGGATCAAGAAGCAAGGTATTTACCGTTGCTAAAAACACAGTCGAAAAAGGTTTGCAATATGCTTACCGTGACCGTAAAAACAAGAAAAGAGAGTTTAGAGCTTTGTGGATTCAGCGTATTAATGCTGGTGCACGTCAGCACGGATTATCTTACTCTGCTTTAATGGGTAAATTAACTGCAAAAGGAAATCAATTAAATCGTAAAGTTTTAGCTGATTTAGCAATGAATCATCCGGATGCATTTAAAGCTGTTATTGATTCAGTAAAATAATCTTAAATATATTATTTGGAAAGGGAGCTTTTAGCTCCCTTTTTTTATGCTTAAATTTTTATATTCACATACTTCTTATCAGGGATTCGTATATAAAAAAATCATTTCCGACAAATGTCGCTGATTATAGCAGAGAATTAAAAGATTTTTCGCAGATACGCTAAGACAGAGAGAAGGATTAATTGACAAGAAGGAATAGACCTGTTTTTTTGCGTCTCTGCGCCTTTGCGAGAGTTTAATTTTGCGTCTCGCAGAGACACAAAGACGCAGAGAAATGATAACCTTACCGACTGGTACGGTGACAACACCGACCAGAGGACCGGCTATACTCCATGACTTTAGTGCAACCTGTCATTGCGAGTGTAGCGAAGCAATCCCTTTTCTACTAACAAGAGTTTGCTTCGTCGTGCTTCCTCGCAATGACATGGTGAGCTAATTTCCCTATGGACGCTTTTGTCACAACCTGTCCTTTTTTCAAAACAAAAAAACATTTCGCCAAGATTTTTTGCGTCTCTAAGAGAGGAATTTTAAAAAACCGATTTAAAAGTGAATGATATAAATCTTCAATATTAAATAGAAAAGATAAAGAAAATATTATTTGAATATTAAAGAGGCGAGGGGGATTGCTTTGAAGCAATAATAAAAAACCCATCATTCTTTTGAGTAAAAGAATGACGGGTTTTAAGGAATTCTTATTTTTCGAGAACCTTAGTCACTAATGCAGCTGCTTCTTTAAGAAGAATTGCTGAGTACACTTGAAGTCCTGATTCATCAATTAATTTTTTCGCTTCAACAGCATTTGTTCCTTGTAAACGAACGATGATTGGCACTGGAATGTTACCAATTTCTTTGTAAGCATCAATAACACCTTGAGCTACACGGTCGCAACGAACAATCCCACCGAAAATATTGATAAGGATAGCCTTTACATTTGGATCAGAAAGGATAATATTAAATCCAGCTTTTACAGTTTCAGCATTTGCCGTTCCACCTACGTCAAGGAAATTTGCTGGCTCACCACCTGCAAGCTTAATGATATCCATAGTTGCCATAGCTAAACCTGCACCATTTACCATACAGCCCACGTTTCCGTCAAGCTTAACATAGTTTAGATTCGATTTACTAGCTTCAACTTCCGTAGGATCTTCTTCTGCAGTATCGCGCATCGCTGCAAAATCAGGATGACGAAATAAAGCATTATCATCTAAATTTACTTTAGCATCTACCGCAAGTATTTTATTATCTGATGTTTTTAAAACTGGATTGATTTCAAACATCGACGAATCAGTAGCTTCGTATGCTTTATATAAGGCTGCTATGAATTTAGTCATGTCCTTAAATGCATCACCACTTAGACCAAGATTAAAAGCGATTTTACGAGTTTGGAAACCCTGTAAACCAACTTTAGGATCAATTTCTTCCTTAAATATTAAATGTGGAGTGTGCTCAGCAACCTCTTCAATGTCCATTCCTCCTTCGGTGGAATACATGATAATGTTACGACCCTTTGAACGATCAAGCAACACACTTACATAAAACTCTTTGGTTTCGCTTTCACCTGGGTAATAAACATCTTGAGCAACTAATACTTTGCTTACTAGTTTACCTTCGGGACCAGTCTGAGGAGTTACTAATTGCATTCCTAAGATTTGGCCTGCTTTTTCTTTAACCTCGTCTAGATTCTTAGCCAACTTCACTCCACCACCTTTTCCTCTACCGCCAGCATGAATTTGAGCTTTTACAACTACCCAATCCGAATTATAATTTACTTTTAGCTTCTTAGCTGCATCAACAGCCTGCTCAGCAGTGTCGGCAACAATACCTTCCTGTACTCTTACACCGAAGCTTTTTAATATTTCTTTACCCTGATATTCGTGAATATTCATTTACTTATTATTTGTTGTAAAACTACGTTTTATATTACAAACATGAAAAGGACAAATGAAAAAAATGTTTAATTTATTACATTATATTCTCTAACAAACAATTTGCACCTTTGTATATAAAGAATGTGTAAATCCATGCTTCAAGCTAAAGGAATTCAAAAATCATACGGAACATTGCCTATCCTAAAAGGGGTAGACTTAGAAGTGAAAAATGGCGAAATTATTACCATTGTAGGTGCCTCTGGTGCTGGTAAAAGTACTTTGCTACATATTATTGGTACACTTGATCGCCCTGATCAAGGTAGTATTTTAATTAATAATGTCGACGTAAATTCTTTATCGCCTAAAAAGCTTAGCGCCTTTAGAAATGAACAAATTGGATTTATTTTTCAATTTCACCATTTATTACCAGAGTTTACTGCATTAGAAAATATTTGTATTCCAGCTTTTATAGCAGGAAAAAGTAAAAAAGATGCTGAATATAAGGCGTTTGAACTATTAGAGATGCTCGGACTATCAGATCGTGCTAACCATAAACCTAATGAATTATCTGGCGGAGAACAACAACGTGTGGCCGTAGCAAGGGCAATGATTAATAACCCTGCTTTAATACTAGCTGATGAGCCTTCAGGTAATTTAGATTCTATTAATGCCGAAAATTTACATCAATTGTTTGTTCATCTTAGAGATACATTAAACCAAACATTTGTAATAGTTACGCATAATGAAAGTTTGGCTAATCTCGCGGATAGGAAAGTATTAATGAAAGATGGTCAGATAATTAACTATTAATATGTCTGTATTAATTACCGCTGCTTCTGATTCTGCTGCATTTCGATTAGCACGTTTATTTAGTGAAAAAATTCTTTACTTCGGTTCAATTGAGGAAATACCTAATTTTGGTGATACAAAATTTATTAAAATCCCATCTGCTAAATCGCCAAGTTTTGCCCACGAATTATTAAAGATATGTTTGGATAATCATATAAATGAAGTTTATCCCCTTGTTTTTGATGAAATTGTTGAATTATCTGCTTCAAGAGTTCTTTTTGATGAATTTAATATTAAAATCATTATTCCCTCGATTAACTATATTAATTTAGAGTTATTAAAATATCCTCATATATTAGTTAATCTGCTTGTTTTAATAAATGGTGTGATTGTAGCAGGAGAAATCCCTCCTAATAACTGTTTACCATTTCAGGAAGAAAATGGAGTTTTTCAGTGGGAATTTATAGACAAAGAAGTAAAATTTAGTTTATTTACTGTTTAATATGTTGACTTATAAAGATTTAGATCCCAGTAAAAAGGCTTTTATATTTGAATTAGATAATGTTTTATATCCTGAACAAGATTATCTACTTCAAGTTTATTATTTATTTGCCAATTTTATTGAATTCACTGAAGGTTTTCCTCCAGCATCAGATTTAACTGATTTTTTTAAAAATGCCTATTTGCATCATGGCGATGATGGTATTTTTGATCGAGTACAAGAAACTTTTGGTATAGATGAGAAATACAGGGAAAATCTTACCCGTCTTTATAAAACCGCTCGTTTACCATTGAAATTAATTTTATATCACAATGTTATTAGACTTTTACAGGATATAATAGTGGATAGAAAAACGATAATTATCATAACAAATGGTTTGCCCGAGATACAAATCAATAAGATCATGCAGACAGAGTGGAATGGTCTTGAAAAATATTTAAAGGTTTATTACGTTGAAGAAATAGTTCCTAAACTTGCATCCGATC
>NZ_JBIIPN010000211.1:0-2967 GCF_044342615.1 Daejeonella sp.
ATGATACCAATACAAACTAAAGTAAAGGCAAATAAAGTACCGATACTAACCATATGGCCTAAATCTGAAACTGGTACTAATCCAGCGAAAAGACTTACAAAAACTAAGAAGAATAGATTTGTTTTCCAAGGAGTACGGAAAGTTGGATGTACCGAAGAAAAGAATTTCGGCAATAAACCATCTTTAGACATGGTATAAAATACACGTGACTGACCCATTAACATCACCAAAATTACAGAGGTATAACCTGCAAGAATTGCAATAATTAAGGCATCTTGTAAATAAGTATAACCTGTCATTGCAAAGGCTGTTGCGGCTGGCTTAGCGTCACCTGCAAAGTCTTTGTAGTTTACAAGTCCAGTCATTACATGGGCAAATAAAACATATAAAATAGTACAAACAATCAGAGAACCTAAAATTCCAATTGGCATACCTTTTTGAGGGTTTTTTGCTTCTTGTGCAGCTGTTGAAACGGCATCAAATCCAATGAATGCAAAGAATACCACAGCAGCTCCAGTTGAAATACCAGACCAACCAAAGTTTTCGAACTTACCAGTATTTTCAGGAATGTAAGGCACATAATTATCAGGATTAATATGACTCCATCCTAAAATGATAAACATTAAAACTACAGCTACCTTTAAAATAACTAGAAAGTTATTCATGTTAGCTGATCCCTGAGTACCGCGAATTAGAACTAATGATAAAATACTTACGATTAATATAGCAGGAATATTGATTATACCTCCATCAATAATAGTTCCATCACCTAATTTCATAGTTTCCCATGGAGATACGATGTACTCATGTGGAAGATTGATATTGTATTTGTGAAGTAATTCTAAGAGGTATCTCGACCAACTTACAGCAACGGTTGCTGCACCTAAAGCATATTCAAGGACTAAATCCCATCCAATGATCCATGCCATAAATTCACCCATGGTTGCATAAGAATAAGTGTATGCACTTCCCGCAACAGGAATCATTGAGGCAAACTCAGCATAGCAAAGACCTGCAAATGCACAAGCAAAAGCAGCCAAAGCAAAAGAAATGGTTACTGCAGGACCAGCATTTTCAGCTGCAGCAATACCAGTAAGAGAGAATAATCCGGCACCAATAATTGCACCAATACCTAAAGCAACTAAGTTAATACTGCTTAATGAACGTTTTAATGTGCCTTCACCAGTTTGTTGTGATTCGAACATTAACTGTTCGATGGATTTTTTGTGAAACATACGAATTTGTTTGTTTAGTATTTTTTATGAAAGTTTATATAAACCGAATTCAAACGTAATTAATTAAAATGGTAAAATGAAACACGAATTTATATTCCCTTAATTAATTTATCTAAATATTTTAAAAATAAAAAAAATGTAATTTATTCTTTCAATGTAGAAGGGAATTCAATTTGAATTCCCTTCTGAAATAAATGTTATCTTCTGATTGTATCAGTAGTGTTAACAATAGTGTCAATGCTGGTATTACCAGCTTGATCTTCTGTTTTAATTACTTTTATTTCTTTTTTAACTTCCACTGTAACTTTATGGCTTACACCTTCAGAAATATGTGGAGCGATAATTAAGGATACGATTGACATTAATTTAATTAAAATATTCATCGACGGACCAGAAGTATCTTTAAATGGATCACCAACGGTATCACCAGTAACTGATGCTTTATGTGGTTCAGATTTCTTATAATACATCTCACCATCAATTTCCACACCTTTTTCGAATGATTTTTTTGCATTATCCCATGCACCACCGGCATTTGATTGGAACATACCCATTAAAACACCTGATACAGTTACACCAGCTAATAGTCCGCCTAAAACCTCCGGACCAAATGAAAACCCAATAATTATAGGAACGATTAATGCAATTGCTCCAGGCAACATCATTTCACGAATACTTGCTTTTGTTGAAATAGCAACACATTTTTCATATTCAGGCTTTGCTTTATACTCCATGATTCCTGGAATTTCGCGGAATTGTCTACGAACCTCATTAACCATGTCCATTGCAGCTCTACCCACAGCAGAAATACAAAGTGCAGAAAATATGAAAGGAATCATACCTCCAACAAATAGTCCCGCAAGTACATCTGCCTTATAAATATCAATACGATCGATACCAGAAACACCAACAAAAGCAGCAAATAATGCCAATGAAGTTAATGCGGCTGAAGCGATAGCAAAACCTTTACCAGTTGCCGCAGTAGTATTTCCTACAGCATCAAGATTATCAGTACGATCTCTAACTTCCGGAGGCAATCCACTCATTTCAGCAATACCACCTGCATTATCTGCAATCGGGCCAAAGGCATCAATTGATAATTGCATTGCGGTTGTTGCCATCATTCCTGCTGCTGCAATAGCAACACCATAGAAACCAGCAAAGTAGAAAGATCCATAAATACCTGCAGCAAGCACAAGAATTGGAGCCACTGTAGATTCCATTCCTACTGCTAAACCTGAAATTATATTAGTAGCATGCCCTGTTGAAGACTGTTTAATAATGCTTAATACTGGGCGTTTACCCATTGCAGTATAATATTCTGTAATTAAGCTCATTAAGGTTCCAACTACTAATCCTACAACAATAGAATAAAATACATCCATGCTTGTGAAAGCAATAGCACCATCTCTTAAAACACCATCAACCATGTCTCTGCTCATAAACATTTCACCAGTTGGAAGCATCCATTTTACTGCAAAGAATGAAACTATGGCAGTTAAAATAATTGAAGACCAGTTACCCATGTTCAAAGCATTTTGAACGCTATCGGTTTCCTTGCTAATTCTAACAAAAGCAGTTGCTACTATTGATAGAATTAAACCTAAACCTGCAATAAGCATTGGTAATAGGATAGGAGCGATACCGCCAAAATTATCGATAGATACAATTTCGCGACCTAAAATCATGGTTGCCAGGATAGTAGCAACGTATGAACCAAATAAATCGGCTC
>NZ_JBIIPN010000031.1:0-22942 GCF_044342615.1 Daejeonella sp.
CCTACGTTATCTGCAATGGTTGCTGGGTTTCTAACATCATCCTCAGGAATTCCTGCTTCAACTTTACCTACAAGATCGGCACCTACATCGGCAGCTTTAGTATAAATACCACCACCAACACGTGCAAATAATGCAATTGACTCAGCACCAAGTGAAAAACCCGCTAAAACTTCAAGAGCTTTTTCCATCTCTTTTCCGTTCACGCTACCACCTGTATTAATAACATACATATTATAGAAAACTATAAATAAGCTTCCTAAACCTAAAACTGCAAGTCCCGCAACTCCAATACCCATTACACTACCACCAGTAAAAGAAACTTGAAGTGCTTTCGCTAAACTTGTACGTGCAGCTTGCGTAGTACGAACATTTGCTTTTGTAGCGATGTTCATACCAATATAACCCGCTAGGGCTGAAGTAAATGCACCAATCAAAAATGAAACAGCGATAACCCAGCTTGATGTTTCCACCAAAGTACCTGAGTAGGCTAATAAAATAGCCGCAATTGCTGAAAAATAACCTAATACTTTCCATTCAGCCTTAAGAAAAGCCATTGCGCCGTCGGCAATATAACCCGAAAGACGTTGCATGTTTTCGTCGCCAGCATCTTGTTTTGTTACCCAAGCCGATTTTATAGCCATTATTAGGATACCAAAAACGCCCATCGCGGGTATTAAATAAATCAAATTGTTTTGTAAAAACTCCATGGATATTTATCTGTTTATATAATTATATTTTCTAATACAATCGGCAAAAATAGCAGGCTTATTCTATTATTCAAATTTTGTAATTCAGAATGTTTAGCTATTCATTCATATTTCTATCATTTCATAACTTAAATGATTGTTAATCAATAATTTAAATATATTATTTATTTGTCATTTTGTTTTGCTTTTTTTCTTGAAGAAAGATTTTTTAGATTTTTAGTAATCTTTATTGTTCACAGATTTATTTTTTAATGTATGTTTATTCTTTGAACAAAACTCATCAATATGAATGAAACTATAGAACAAAATGAAATGAAGCGTGAGCTAGGTCTACTAGATGCCACTTTGTTAGTTGCTGGAAGTATGATTGGTTCAGGTATTTTTATTGTGGCTGCCGATATTACACGAAATGTAGGGTCTGGTGGCTGGCTAATTGCTGTTTGGCTTATTACAGGTTTAATGACTTTAATAGCTGCCCTCAGTTACGGTGAATTGAGTGCAATGTTCCCTAAGGCTGGCGGTCAGTATGTTTATCTTAAAGAGGCTTATAACCCGCTTGTAGGCTTTTTATATGGTTGGAGTTTCTTTGCAGTAATTCAAACAGGCACAATAGCTGCCGTAGGAGTTGCTTTTTCTAAGTTTACTGCCTATTTATGGCCGCAAGTGAGCGAAGATCTTATACTTTTTTCTATGGGATCTTTCAAAATATCTGCTGCACAAGTTTTAGCCATCGGTACCATTATTTTGTTAACCTATATTAATACTAAAGGAGTGAAGGGTGGTAAAATGATTCAAACTTCTTTTACATTGACTAAGTTGTTTAGTCTTTTCGGACTTATAATTTTTGGTTTTATTATGATGAAGCCCGAAATATGGACTAGTAATTGGGAAAACGCCTGGACTATGCAGAAATTAAGTCCAGATGGTACTTTCCAATCTCTAACGATTGCTGCCGCTCTTGGTGCAGTTGCTGCCGCTATGGTGGGTTCTATTTTTAGTAGCGATGCATGGAATAATGTAACTTTTATTGCTGGGGAAGTTAGAAATCCGAAAAGAAATATAGGTTTGAGTTTGTTTCTGGGTACAATGATTGTTACCATCATTTATGTGCTGGCAAATCTTGTATACCTAGCTGTTTTACCTTTAGAGGAGATTGCTTATGCAGATAAAGATCGTGTTGCTGTTGCAGCTTCAAGTGTAATTTTCGGTAATATTGGTACTGTAATTATTGCATTAATGATTATGGTTTCAACTTTTGGTTGTAATAATGGATTAATTTTAGCGGGTGCTCGTGTTTATCATACGATGGCAAATGACGGTCTATTTTTCAAAAAAACAGCTACATTAAATAAGCATGCAGTGCCAGAATTTGGTTTATGGTTGCAATGCCTCGTAGCTTCTGTATTATGCCTCAGCGGTAAATATGGCGACCTTCTTGATATGATTTCTTTTGTAGTAGTTATATTTTATGTGCTTACCATATTAGGTATTTATATTTTGAGGGTAAAAAATCCGGAGGCAGAAAGACCTTACAAGGCTTTTGGTTATCCTTTCCTTCCTGCATTATATATCCTGATGGGTATAAGTTTCTGTATTTTGTTAATTATTTATAAACCTAACTTTACTTGGCCGGGATTCATTATCGTTCTAACAGGTGTTCCTATTTATTATATGTGGAAGGCCATGGATAAGAAAAACAGTTAATCTTTTCTGTTTTCAAATAAAAAACCGGCATCTAATTGGATGCCGGTTTTTTTAGATTAAAAATACTGATTTATTTATTTTAAGGTCATTTAAATGATTTCAGCAACTACAAAAGTGCTTCCCCCAATAAAAATTAGGTCATCGTCTAAAGCATTTTTCTTTGCAGCATCTAAAGCTGATTGAACTGATTCATAAAAAAGGCCTTGAAGACCAAATTCTTTGGCTTCATTCTGTAGCTCTTCTGCCGATTTTGCTCTTGGTATATCTGGCTGACAAAAATAATAATGCGCCTTTTGTGGTAAAAGGGCTAATATTTTCGATATATCTTTATCCTTTACCATTCCAATAACCATGTGAAGGTTTTTGAAGGCACTAAGCTCAATATTTTTCAAAACTTCTTTGATCCCATCTTCATTGTGACCTGTATCACAAATGGTAAGTGGGTTTTTACTCAATTTATGCCAGCGTCCCATTAGTCCTGTGAGTGATTTAACCCTACCTAATGCCGATACAATATCTTGATCATCAATTTGGTAACCCATTGATTTTAATTGCTCTAAAGCGCTTAAAACACCTGAAAGATTTTTTAATTGATAGGATCCGTTTAAATCTAATTCAAGTTTATTAAAACTAAAAACTGAATTTTTGTTCTTTATTTTTTGATTGATATCAACTTGTAATAAATCTGTGGCAATGTTTTGGGTATTAGAACGTGTTATTTCCCATTCATCACTTGCAAAAGTGATTGGAGATTGCATTTCAGAGGCTTTATTTATGAATATTTCTTGTATTTCGCTTTGCCTTTGACTTATAATTATGGGCCTTTGACTTTTTATTATTCCAGCCTTTTCAGAAGCGATTTCTCCTAAAGAATTACCCAAAATATTCATGTGATCGTAGCCAATATTGCTAATTATACTTAATTCGGGATGAATTATGTTGGTGGAGTCTAACCTTCCTCCAAGTCCGACCTCAATAATTGCAATATCAACTTTTTGCAATGCGAAATATTCAAAAGCCAAGGCAACTGTAACCTCAAAAAATGATGGCTCAAGATTCTCAATAAACGTTTTGTTTGAGTTTACAAATTGAATAATCTCCTTTTCAGAAATCATTTCCCCGTTAATCCGTATCCGCTCTCTAAAATCGCGAAGGTGTGGTGAAGTGTATAATCCTGTCTTATAACCCGCTTCCTGAAGTACAGCTGCAAGCATGTGGGAAGTAGAACCTTTACCGTTCGTTCCTCCCACATGAATTGATTTGAATTTTTCTTGTGGATTTCCAAGCTTATGGCAAAACTTTATGATGTTTTGCAAGCCGGGCTTCATTGCAGCTTTACCTTCCTTGCTAAACATAGGCAGCCGCGAATATAAATATTGAATAGTATCCCTATAATTCATTAATGAACAATGATTTTATAGGGTAAATATCCTGAAGAGAATCCTATTCTCGAAATATGTATAAAATTAAAATGATTTTGTTTCTAAAATGACATAAGATCCAGGCATTGAAATGTCGCTATTATCCTCAGCAGTGATGAAAATTCGTCTTGGCGCAAATGGGGTCGTGGTTTTTAAAGATCCTTCTAATTGACTTGAAAACATGCTTTTGGAGCTTATTAACTGCCCTATATTTTTAATGCCGTTTTCCTCTGTCACCATCCAAACTACATAAACAGATTTTGGATATTCAAGACGCTCAGGATCAGCTAAATTTTTAATCTTAATGTCGACTGAATTATTTTTATTGCTATCTTTTTTGATTTTAACTACTCCTTCTGCAGCTGGAACTACTGTTGAAGTGTTAAAATTGACTTTTTTTGAACAAGCACTTAGTAAAGTGAAAATTACTAGGATGCTTAATGAAGTCATAAATAGACTTCTTGAATGTGTTATTTGTATTGCTTTCATACTTTTAGAACATATTGAACAAGCAAATGTTTTAATAGTTAAAAAAAAATATAAAAGAAAATAAATTATTAAAAAGAAATTATTTTACTTTGAAGTTAAACATGACTATACCAATTTGAACGTCGGGTGCAGAATCTAGTTTGTTGAGGGCAGATCCAATAACAGCGAGTCTGCATTTCTCCCAAATAGCCTTATCGGAGAGAGTAGTTCCTTTTACGCCGGCAATTGCATTTACTACAACTCCATTTTTATCTACATAGATTCTTACTGCTACTTTTCCGTATTTCTGGCCATCATCTTTTGGAATGGTAAGATTGGTGAATTTCCTGCTTTTAAGATCTAGAGCATAGCTACCATTACCTGAACCTCCTTCGCCATAGTCAGGAGAAAGTGGATCTCCATTTGTGCTACCTTGATTCCCAGCAACATTACTTGTACCATCACCTTTACCAAGGCCATCATTTTTCTTGCCTTTGTATAGCGCATTTTGGTTTACTGCTGGCTTACTATCTTTTGTAGGGGTACTTACTGATGGATTTTTAGCAGTGCTTTTTTCTTTGGTGACTATTTCAGGAGCATCTTCATTATTTTGTGTGGCAATGGCTTTATCAGTCACTTCTGAACTCACTTCATTAGATGTATTATTATCCATAACCACTTTGTCGGGAGCAACATTGTTTGCATCAGGGGAGGTAGAAGGCTCCTCAACGCTCATATAATCATCACCCATACCAAATTCGGATGTTCCATAATTCACAATTATTCCTCCTGTACCGCCGGTATCGGGTTCTACGCGACTCGCAACAATAAAAAAGCTAATTGCCAGAAAAGCAATCATTATGCCACTTGATATGGCATAAGCTTTCGGGTAATTATTTTCTTCTTGTGGACGATATTCGATCATTTCTTTGTTTCTGTCGCTAAAACAAGCTTAATCTTGAGTTTATTTGCAATATCTGTGAGTTCAATTACATTTTCAATGGCAATGGTACGATCTGCATATAAAATAATGGTAAGATCAGGAGATGCCTTTTGATAAACTTCAATATTTTGATATAAATCAGATGCATTTACCTGTTTTTTCTCAACAAAATATTCCAAATCTTTAGTAATTGATACGTTTATAGTTTTTTGAGGAATTGATTGTCCGGAGCTCGACCTCGGTAAAAACAATTTTACAACGTTTGGATTTGCCACAGCAGAAGCCAATAGGAAAAACAACAGCAAAAAGAACATGATATCGTTCAATGCTGAAGTATGAACCTCTACGCTTCCTCTCTGTCTTTTTCTTAAATTCATTTGCCCGGCTCCTCTAATAAATCTATAAATTCAATAGCATCTGTTTCCATTTTAAGGATTATTCGATCAACCATGATATTTAAAATATGGTATAAAACATAAGCCATAATACCAATAATTAAACCCGTTGCCGAGGTAATCATTTTGACGTAAAGTCCGCCAGAAATAGTTCCAATCTCAATTATACCCTTAACAGATACTTCATGGAAAATAGTAATTACTCCAATAATTGTACCTACGAAACCAAGCATGGGAGCAATACCAGCTATTATTCCAAGAATACTTATGTTTTTCTCAAGCTTTGATACTTCAAGCTTTCCAACATTCTCAATTGCTCCTTCTATGTCTTTTATTGGTCTTCCGATTCTTAAAAGACCTTTTTCTAACATTCTTCCAAGGGGGGTATTGCTATTTCTACAGATAGCTAATGCAGCATCAAGTTTAGCCGATTTAACGCTTTGTTTAACTTGCATCATCAGATTCATTTCATTTTTAGATGCTTTTCTAATGGTGAGATAGCGCTCTACGAATATGACTAAGCCCATGAATGCGAGTATGGCTAATGGGACCATTACCCAACCTCCTTTGAAAAGTAGTTCTATAAATCTTAATTCTTCTCCGACTGGCATCGTTTGTACGGTAGATGTTGCGGTATCAGTAATTGGACTAAGGGTGTCAATTTGAAGTAAAAACATTAGTTAGATTTTTTGTTTGGTTTAACCCTGGCAATCCAGGCATCTTTATTTATTTCTTTGTGTATTCTACGTAATTCTATTATTGCCGACTCTTCATCTAAGAACGTACCAAGACTAATCTTTAGCATTTTGCCTGGCATATTTTCTACGATTTTTGATTGAATTCCCTTTTTGCTTAACTCTTTCATGTAATCATCTGCTTCCCTTTTTCTGTTAAATGCAGCAGAAATAATTTCAAATGTAGGAGATTCATTGTTTGAAATTGTTGCTAAGCTATCATACCCAACTTTTATGCTAGTATCTTGAGCTTGTCGGATACTATCAGCAATGATTGAAGCGCTATCAACAAGAAGATTTAGCGAATCGGCACTAATTTTGGTTGAATCAAGTAAAATGGGACTTTCTTCTTGTCTGTTACCTGTTGAATTAAACAATCCTTTACTTTTATCTTTAACGAATGTGTTAAATTCCGGGTTCAGGAAAAATAGGGTTGTTAGACCTAATAAGAAGAGGACAAAAAGAAGGAATATTTTTAACCAAGACCTATTGGGGGATGTTTCTTGTATATCTAAATCTTCATTTTCGTTGGTAACTTGTTCTTGATTGTTTTCGGTTGAATTCTCCGTGACAGCTATTTCCTGGTTTCTTTCATCCTCATTTTCAGTTTGTTCGCTAGGCTTTTCAATATTTTCAAACTCATGAATAGGATTAAGCATCCAATTTTTTTCTCTTGATTGTAAACTTACAAAAGCTTCAAAATTTAGTTTTCCATCTTTTTTGAGGAAGTTTCCTAATTCTTTTATTTCAAATATATTTTCGTTTTCAACACCATTTAAAATGCTTGAAATAAAGCTTTCTATTTGTTCTTCTGCTGAAGAAGGACTTATATTTTCTTTGCTTATTATATACTGAATTAGACTTGTATCTTCTGTTTCAGTCTCATTAAAAGATATTTCATAGGTAGGAGGGTAGAAAATATTGCTGTTTTGGTCGAAAAAACCAGCAACCCTCGTTTTAGTGAAGGTGCCTAAACCAGCTAGACTCACTTCATCTTGCCCACGCAACAGATCTACAATGTATTGTGCTATTTCCATTAATGGGTAAAGTTATATTTTAATTATCAAGCTGCCAAACAAAGAGTTAGAAGGAGTAATTTAAACCACCGAATAAGGTAAGTCCCATTTTCGGATAAAATAAATATCGTTGGTAAGACTGTCCCATTAAATTATTGGCTCTTAGGTAGACTCCAATTTTTTTATTGACTTTATATTCTGCTCCAGCACTCAAATCCATAAAACTTTTTAAAGTGCTCGCCTTAAATTCTCCAGGAGTAGAATTAACTTTTGCCTTAGTTTCTCCTTGAAAAAGTAGTTCTGCATTCAGATAAAGTTTCTGATTTACTTGTGCTTTTGCATTCGAAATTAATCTAAAATTTGGCTTAAACCAAGCTTGTGATTCAGTTGCTAGATCATAATTGAAAATTTGGGCTTTTCCCCCAATTTCAAAAACATCAGATGCTTTTATGTTTACTTCTCCTTCAAGTCCCAAAATCGAACTTTTTCCCTGGTCATAAATTACATCAAAGCGATTAATTTTTGCAGGATTATTCATGAAAAGCAACATATTTTCAATGTTTTTATAAAAAGCCATGATTTTATAGCCAAAAGTTGCGCCTACATTACCATTCAAACCAGCTTCTACATTTATTTTTTCAAGAGAGTTTTTGATTCCTATATTTTCGTTCAAAAATGGATTTTCAAATGCTATTTCTCGAATAGATGTTTTGAGAACGTCTCCATTTACTTTGGCAAAAACATTGGCATATCCTGGTAAAACAGCAAACTCTGCTGAGACCGATGGGAAAATATTTAATCTGCTGTTTGTTCCTAATTCTTGGACAATATTTGCTCCAAGTTTTAAATTATAAAGATCCCCTTTAAAACTTAAGTATGGATTTGCCCTGAGTATATTATTTTTAATATCAATTGAAACATCTTTTGTAGATGTAAAATCCACAGAAGCGTTCAAGCCTAAATTAAAAGTGTTTAAGTCTCTATTTAATGCTCCACTCAAAACTACGGAGCTTTCTTTTGCATCACTTAAGGTACTAAATTGGTATGCTTTTATATTTGTTGTATAATTTATAACTGCTGATTCAGAATATTTATTCATAATTTCAGCCTCAGCAGAAATTATATTATTACGCTGCTTGCTCATGTCAGGAGCAACAGCTGATGTTGGGTCAAATCCATAATAGAAAAATGAATTCCTATCATATTTTAAATTTCCTGATGCAGCATAAGAATTCCCAATTGTCCGTCCAAAAATTCCCATTTCTTGGTTAGAAAACTGTTGGTGATGTAGATTTCCTTGTTGGGATAGGTGCTTAAAATAAGCTCCTGTTTGTAGTGCTTCATCACTACCTGAGTTAACATAAAACTCTCCTTGGGCGGTATTGAAATTTCCTGCACCTAATTTTACGAAATTATGAGACAATATGCTGGCACGTTCATCTTCCATTTTCTGTGCTTGCAGTTCTTTGATATTTGAATTGAGCTCAAGTTTTTTATCGATGATGCTATAGTTTAAAACTGGCTTAAATGGTTTTTGATTATCCATGTCAGGATTTCGCCTAATTTTCACCGCGTCTGCCAAAACAGGTTTATATGGTCTTACAACCTCAATCTCTTCAGTCAGAGTACTAGCCTCTATATTGGCTGGGGTTTCGGTTTTTTTATCTTGTGCCTGAGTTAACATTGATAAACTAATCAAACTAACTATCAGCGAATATTTTAAAGTAGAACTATACATTATCAATTATTTTTTTGTTAGTTTTTTCAATTTTTCTTGGGCAGTGACTAAAATATCATCTTCTTCATTCTCATAATTTTCGATTATGCTCTGAAGGGTACTCTTAGCTTGAAAAACATCTTTCATTTTTACATAATTATCTGCAATAAGTATATAGGTTTTTGCTACCCAGTAATCATGTGAAGGCATTTCATTAGTAAGGTCGAATGCAGTGGCAAGAGAGGTTTTATATTGCCCTTTCATGTATAAAATATGAGCAAGATTGTACTTGGCTTCAGCACCTGTTACTGTTTGGGTTTTTTCTGCTACTTCGGTTAAATCTTTTACTGCTTGAACCGTATCTCCAATAATTAGATTGGCTTTGGCAGAATATAAGCCAGCTCTAAACAGATCTTCTTCAGACGATTTATTAGATTCTCTGATGAATTTCACATATTGAAGAGTCTCGTCTGGTAAATTCATATTTGAATATGCTTCCATTAAGTTATTAACGGCAAAGCTGTAATTAGACTTGTATTCAGAAGTAAGTTCCAGCTTTTTTAAATGTACAATGGCTTCATTATATTTCTTTTGAGCAAGATAAATTTTAGATATGCTAATGAGTGCACGTTCGGTATAATCGCTTGTCCAATCGTTCAAAATGTATTCATAATCTGGAATTGCGTCATTGGGTCTCTTTAATTTCACTAAACTTTCTGCCCTAATAAAACGAGCGTGTTTATCATGAACGGCTTTAGGGAATTTATCGAAATAAGCGTTCACGGATTCGAATGTTCCTTGGTAATCACCATTTAAGAAGCGATTGTTTGCCGCTTGAAAAGTGATATTATCTTGTTCATAGGTGCTTAAATTTCCTATGCTTGTTGTATTTGCATAATCTAAAAATGCACTTGCATTAGAGTTTTGTAAGTAAATATTTTTGATAGATTCTAATGCTAATTTAGCTTCATCAGTAGTTGTATACTCACTTACCACACGCTTAAAAGTTGTAAGAGCAGCTTCTTCATTATCTTGATTTAACTCTACTAGTCCGATAGTAATTAAAGCACGTGGCACATAACTACTGCGAGGGTATTTTTGAATCAGTTCACTTAAGCCTGTTTTTGAAATCTCAAAATCACTTTTTATAAAATAGGTATATGGAATTTCGAAGCTAGCATCATCCGAATAGTTTGAATTTGGAAATTGCTGGAGTAAAGATTTATGAGTTGCTATTTTTAGGTCATTTTGCCCCTGCAATCCCTGAATCATCCCACGTTGGAAAAGGGCATAATCCTCACTACTTGTTCGAGATGCAATAATTCGATTGTAATAAACTAATGCCTCATCGTAATCTTTTAATACAAAATGTGAGTCCGCCAATCTTAAAATAGCGTCGTTTATAGTTTTTTGGTCTTTTTCATTTCCACGAAGAAAGCGTGCGAAATATGTAGCGGCTTTTCTGTAGTTTTCATGCTCAAAAGCTGCATAGGCTAATGCGTAATGCGCATAGTTAAAAACCTCCGTTTTCTTTGAAGCAGTTAATGACATGAATTTTTCAAAGTTATCCACAGATTCTCCAAATTTTCTTACCTCATACATTGCTTCAGCCAGCCAATAGGTTGATAATGAATGCATTTCATCATCTTCAACATTTTTATTGGAACGCATAAACATAGAAATAGCATTTTGGAATGCTCTTTCATTGTAAAATTCTAATCCTCTATAATATGTTACCTTTTGGTAAACTTCATTAGCTTCTCTATTTCTATTAGGAATAGTTTCTAAGATGTCAATGGCATCTTTATAGTTTTTTGTTGTTAAGAGTATCTCACTTAATAAAGTTTTTGCAGGGTCTAATTTGGGTGACTGTGGATAGGTTTTAATGAATAACTGTGTAGCATCTAGTGCAACTTGGTGGAATTCAAGTTCATAAGATAATTTAGCATAATTAAATAATCCCTCTTCCTTTAATTGTCTATCGAAGTCTAATTTTGATGCTTTAAAGAAAGCACTTCTTGCTGCTTGTTTATTATTAGTTTTCAGGAACGATTCTCCCAAAGCTATCATTCCACTTTGAAAATATTCATCTGCTGTTTCAAGCTTTTCTAGTTCTATGATGGCTTTCTCATACTTTTTAAGCTTAAATGCAGTGTACCCAATTTGATAATTATCTTGATTGTTTTGAGTTTTCCCTTGATCTTTCTGCTGGAAATTATCAAAATATTGACCAGCATTTACATAATCTGATTTTGCAAAATAGGAAGCACCAACAATGCGGAACATTTCTGTTTCATACAATTGTTTACTCGATTTTAAGATGGGTATGGCATAGTTTAAAACATCATCATATCGATTATCTAGAAAATAAAGCGCGGAAATATAGTATGGATAACTATTTTCATACAATTTCGAACCTTTTAATCGCTCAAATTCAACTAATGCTCTTTTATAATCTTTTTGTAGGTAGCTGATGTACGCGAAATAATAAATAGATTGTTCATTATAAATGCTTTTTTCATTTTTCAGCTGAACAAAAATTGCTTTTGATTGATCAAATTCCTTGATTTCAAAATAGGAATAGGCTAGCTTATAGCGGTATTCGGAGGACTCTTTTCCTATTAAATCATTGTCTTCTAACTTTTTAAGCCATTCAATAACCTTGGGATAGTTTTTTTGAGCAAAATAATATCGCCCAACATGGTAAAAGGCAAGTTTAGTGTAATTGTTTGCAGGATAGCTATTTATAAAATGTAGAAATAAAGATTCTGCATCATTATTCCCTAATTCTAAAGCACAAAGGGCGACAAAATAGTGCGAATTTTCTATTATTAAATCATTTTCCAGATTTGCTTCGGCTTTTACACTTGATTTTTTATCGATATTTAAAACATTATTAAATTGATTTGATGCAGCAGCGAATTTTCCGCTTTCAAGCAATTCAAGACCACTTTTATAATGTTTGTTTAGATCAAACCAAGCATTTTGTTGAGCAAAAGCTGGAATTGATAAAAGTCCAATAATAAGTGTGATGATTGTGTATTTTCTGAGCATAAATAATCGAAATTATAATTACTAATTTAATCTAAACTAGTTCAGATTGTTATGATTAATAATTAACATGTGTTGAAAACAGATTAAAACGAATACTTGTTAAAGATGTTATTGAAAACAAAAAAAAATTAGCCCCATTAGGTCTATTGCATACGTTGATTTGCCAATAAATACAATACGGCCATTCTTATGGCGACTCCATTCTCTACTTGATCAAGAATAATAGATTGTTTACTGTCAGCAACGTCACTTGTGATTTCTACCCCCCGATTTATTGGACCAGGATGCATCACAATAATTTCTTTATCGAGTGAGTTAAGTATCTGTTTGTTAAGTCCGTACATCATAGAATATTCTCTTAATGAAGGGAAATATTTGATATCTTGACGTTCTAATTGAATGCGGAGCATATTTGCTACATCGCACCAATTTAATGCCTTTAATAAATCGTGCTCGATTTTAACACCTAAACTGCCAATGTATTTAGGGATCAATGTGCTTGGTCCGCATACCATTACCTCAGCACCCAATTTTTGGAGGCAAAGTATATTAGATAGCGCAACCCTAGAATGAAGAATATCGCCAATTATGGCTATTTTTTTGCCTCTAACTTCGCCAAAGCGTTCGCGGATTGAAAAAGCATCAAGTAATGCTTGGGTAGGGTGCTCATGAGCGCCATCCCCAGCGTTCACTATTTGAGCATTTACATGTTTACTTAGGAATATTCCAGCACCTGGATAGGGGTGTCTCATCACCACCATATCTACTTTCATCGCTAAAATATTGTTTACTGTATCAATTAGTGTTTCGCCCTTACTTACTGAAGACGAAGATGCTGCAAAGTTGACTGTGTCTGCTGATAATCTTTTTTGTGCAAGTTCGAATGATAAGCGAGTTCTAGTTGAGTTTTCAAAAAATATATTGGCAATGGTTATATCTCTTAAAGAGGGGACCTTTTTAATGGGTCTGTTAAGTACATCTTTGAAAGTATCAGCAGTTTCGAATATTAATTCGATATCTCTTGTGGTGAGATCTTTTATTCCCAGCAGGTGTTTGGTACTTAATGTATTAATTTTTTCTGCCATTATTTTTCTGATAGTAAAATCACTTTATCTTCATGGTCTGTTTCTTTCCAACTCACAATCACTTTTTGAGAATCAATGGTATCAACCTTAATTCCAATGTAATCTGCTTCAATAGGTAAATGTCTTGAGAAGCGCCTATCTACAAGCGTTAATAATTCCACTTTTTCTGGTCGGCCAAATGATTGTATGGCATCCATTGCTGCACGAATCGTTCTGCCAGTCCAAAGTACATCATCTACTAAAATTACTTTTTTACCTTCTATTATAAAATCAATTTCGGTACTACTAGGAATTAATAATCCTTCTTTACGACGGAAGTCATCACGAAAGAAAGTAATATCCAAATTGCCGCTCTCAATTGCAATTTCAGGCATTATTTTTTTTAATTCAGCAATAATGCGTTTGGCAAGAAATACGCCTCGAGGCTGAATGCCTAAAATAACTGAGTTGTTGAAATGATCGTGATTTTCAATTAACTGATGACAAAGGCGCTGGATAGTGATCTGGAATTTCGGACCGTCAAGCAGATTTAATGTTTGCATCAGTGGATTAATTTGATCAAAAATATGAAAAATTCTTTTAGTCTAAATGAGAATTCAATAATTTAATTTAGGATTGCTATAAAAATAGGGCAAATGCACAGTTTCTTATTAAGAAAAAGTTAATCACAAAAAAAAGCCCTGATAAAAATCAGGGCTTTTAGATATTTAAAAAGCTATTAAACTTATTCTTCTGTACTTTCTGCTGCTTCAGCGCTAGCTGCAGCAGCAGTTTCAGTTTTCTTTGTTTTTTTGGCTTTGCTTTCTGCACCTTCCATTTTCTCTTTCAATTGTGCCAATACACCAAGATCACCTAAAGTAGACTTCTCAACAGACTCTTTTACCTTTTTAACGGCAGTAGTAGTTGCTTTGGCTTCTTTCTTCTTAGCATTGAATTCTTCTTTGCGCTCTTCAGCTTTAGCCTCTTCCCAAATGCGGGCGTGAGAAACAACGATACGCTTAGAATCTTTATTAAATTCAATGATTCTGAATTCAGCAGTCTCATCAGCTTTGATATTAGTACCATCTTCTTTTGCCATGTGCTTTGTAGGAGCGAATCCTTCAACACCGTAAGGCAATGCAATGATTGCACCTTTATCTGTAACTTTTAATACTGTTCCTTCGTGGATAGAATCAAGAGTGAATACAGTTTCGAAAGTTTCCCAAGGATTCTCTTCTAACTGCTTGTGGCCTAAGCTCAATTTGCGGTTAGCCTCATCAAGCTCAAGAACAATCACATCAAGTGATTCACCAACTTTAGTGAATTCATTTGGATGATTTACCTTCTTAGACCATGAAAGATCAGAAATGTGGATTAACCCGTCGATACCTTCTTCAATTTCAACAAATACACCAAAGTTAGTCATGTTCTTAACAACAGCTTTGTGCTGACTTCCAATTGGATAGCGCTCGCCAATGTTTTTCCATGGATCTGGAGTAAGTTGCTTAATACCAAGGCTCATTTTACGCTCATTGCGATCTAATGTCAATACTTGAGCTTCAACTTCATCACCAACCTTTAAGAATTCTTGTGGGTTGCGAAGATTTTGAGACCATGACATTTCAGATACGTGAATTAAGCCTTCAACACCTGGAGTGATTTCAAGGAATGCACCGTAATCTGCAACAGTTACGATTCTACCTTTAACTTTAGATCCAACTTCTAATGTAGTATCTAGTGCTTCCCATGGATGAGAAGTTAATTGCTTTAATCCTAAGGCGATACGCTTTTTCTCATCGTCAAAGTCTAAAACAACCACATTGATTTTTTGATCAAGTGTTAATACTTCACGTGGATGCTCTATACGACCCCATGAAATATCAGTTATGTGTAATAAACCGTCTACGCCACCAAGGTCGATGAACACACCGAAATCGGTAATGTTTTTAACAGTACCTTCAAGTACCTGACCTTTTTCAAGTTTTGCAACGATTTCAGTTTTTTGATTTTCTAAATCGTCTTCAATCAATACTTTGTGTGATACAACTACGTTTTTAAACTCATGGTTGATTTTTACAACCTTGAATTCCATTGTTTTACCAACATAAACGTCGTAATCACGGATAGGCTTGATGTCAATCTGCGATCCAGGAAGGAAAGCTTCAACACCCATAATATCCACAATCAAACCACCTTTAGTACGGCTCTTAACAAAACCTGTAATGATTCTGTCTTGATCCAAAGCTTCATTGATTGTTTCCCATGAACGTTGTGTTTTTGCACGCTTACGAGATAATACCAACTGTCCGTTAGCATCTTCTTGTGATTCTACAAATACATCAACTGAATCACCAATCTTTAAGTCTGGTGTATCACGGAATTCAGATAATGACACTAAACCATCAGATTTAAATCCAATATTTAATACCACATCTTTGTTGTTAATCGATACAACAACGCCTGAGATAATCTCACCCTTGTTGATCGAATTGAAAGTTCCAGCATACATTTCTTCAAACTTTTCACGGTCTGCAGTGCTGTAATTTCCAAAACCTTTATCATCCGCATCCCAGTCGAAATCGCCTGCTGGAGTGATTAAAGTTTTTGATTTGATCTCTTCGATCGACACTGAATCAGCTTCTGATTCAATTGTTTCCTTTTGTTTAACCGTAGTGGTCTCTTCGCCTTGAAGTTCCGCTTGTTTCGCAGTTAACTCCTTTTCAGCTTCTAGTTTTTTAGCCATTAATTAATTTATCTCCTTTTTCCGATATTAAATCGGACTGCAAAGGTAGAAAAATTCATTTTTATTAAAAAACATTTTGACGCTTTATTTTCAATTAATTTTAATCGGAACTATCTGATAATTATCGTTTTATTTTTTTATTTAAGTGTTTTTAATAAAAACAGTCTTTTTTAAAGAAATACTGCAATAATATACAAGACATATATTAACCTCTTTTTAAAGTTTAATGCATTTTTATGATTCAAAAAGATAGAATAAATATTATTCGCCTTTGGGAATGAGAAAGAATAGGGGGGTAAGTTGGTTTAAAGTTTTATATGCCCCAAAGCAAATTCTAATTGCTGCGACTCATTGATATCACTATTGTCGAGGATAATAGCGTCTTGGGCTTGAATTAGCGGACTCTCCTTACGTGTTGTGTCTTGAAGGTCGCGTTTGGCAAGATTGTCATAGATTTCTTCCATCTTTACCGTCTCACCCTTGCTTATGAGTTCATTGTATCTACGTTCAGCCCTAATTTGTGGATCTGCTGTCATGAACAATTTAAGATCTGCATTCGGAAATACCACCGTGCCAATATCTCTTCCATCCATCACAATATTGCCTGATTTGCCCATTCTTTGCTGCTGCCTAACCATTTCAACTCTAACAGCTTTTATAGCACTTATCAAACTTACCTTCTCTGCTACATGCATTTGTCGGATTTCTTTGGACACATCTTCGCCATTTAAGGTAATAACAGTCTCATTGTTTAAAGTTTGAAAATCGAGATGGATATTTTCTAAAGCCTCCTTTATTATTTCGGGCTTTTGAAGGTCAATATTGTTTCGCAAAAAATATAGGGTAACAGCCCGATACATCGCACCACTGTCTATGTAGATAAAATTCAATTTTTTGGCCAAAGCTTTAGCTAAAGTGCTTTTTCCACATGAAGAATAACCATCAATGGCTACAACAATATTTTTGCTCATTGATGCAAAAATAGGATTTGAATTGGATATTTGAAGCTAATTTCGTATATTATTATCATATAAATCTTTAATAATAAGCAATCGTTTTCTATTTGGTATTTTTGTAAATGGAATTCAAAAAGCAGGACATTCTTAAAGAACTTACTTTTAAAACCTCAAGAAGCGGAGGCAAAGGTGGGCAGCATGTAAATAAGGTTTCTACAAAGGTTGAGCTTAATTTTGACTTGAAATCAACTTCTCTTTTTACCGATGAAGAAAAAGTCCGCTTATTTTTAAAACTCGCAAATCGTATTAACTCTGACGGAATCCTACAAATTATAACTGAAGAGGAGCGTAGCCAAATCAAAAATAAAGAACGAAGTATCCAAAAACTGCTTATTCTATTAAAAACTGCTCTATTTATTCCTAAAATAAGGAAAGCCAGTAAGCCTAAAAAGTCGGCAATTGAGAAAAGATTAAAATCTAAGCAAATAACCTCTCTGAAAAAGATTAGTCGTAGAAATGAATGGTTAGATTGATCAATTTAGATTAATTAAATCTATAAAATAATGCAATAGAGCCATATTTATGTGGCTTTGCATTGCTTTTTACTTCTCTTGTTTTAAATAGTATTGAAAAGTCGGCTGTGATTCTATTTCGAGAGTATGAAGCTCCAAATTGTTGAGTAAAAACTAAAGGTTTTGTATCGAAAACAATTGGCCCTTTATCTTTATTGAAGAGTCCGCCTTGAATAGTTGCATCATAAAGCACATAATTCAACATTGGTTTGGCATAAAAAAAGAATTCTTTTTCGGCAAGATCTTTGGGACTAGCACTATTAGAAATTCGACTTTGAGTGCTAGACGACTTAAACAGTGGATTAATTGTACCTGATCGGAATGTAAATCCGGCGCCTGCTCCAGAAAATGTATTTCCAACGTTTAAATAAGAATTGGCTGTAAAATCAACTTTATCATTCGCAATACGATTAATTAAGTAATTGAATTCAGCGGTAGCATTGATCGCAAATTCATTGTTTACTTGCCACTGCCAGCCCTCAATTTTATAAAAACCTACAACATCATGCATTAATTCCTGAGCCTCTTGTGCTAATGAAGCTGGACCAATGGTGCCACCTTGCAGACTTAGTTTTAAATTGTTTTCTGATTGATATAATAGGTTTAAGGAGGCTCCAGCATATAAATATCCCGCAAATGGACGATCTACATAAATACTGTTCGAAATACTCCCTGATTGCGGATTGAATATTTTTTGCCCGGCTTCCAATTCAAGAATCATTTTGTTAAGATTCTCATTTTTGATTTTTGCAGTGTTTAAGGCAGTTCTAAAATTCAGTGTTAAGCCATTAGTATAATAACGATCTTGTCCACCAGCTAAATAGCTATCATTTTCACTTCTGAAACCAAATTCGCTTTTATAATTTATTGTTTGCGCTTTTACTTTTTCATAATCGTATAAAAAACAAAAAAGAATTGTAAAAAGTAAGATAGATTTCTTCATGTAAAGCCTTTAGAAAAAGTGTAAATGTTTACAAATTTGCTATTTTTTTATTAGAAACTGTATCCTAAACTTATTCCAGCATAATAGGGAATGAAGAAGTTTTTATTAAAAATTGGACTAAGACCAGCGCGGAATGAAAATCCACGGTCACTAGGTTGTAGACGGTATGCAAAACTCATAGTCCCTAAAACAGTACTATTATCTTCATCAAATAATAATGAGTCGCCGTCGCCTCCAATAAGCATTAAAGAAGCGCCCAATCCCATTTCAAAAAAATGTTTTTCTTTGCCGAGTAAATAATTTAAAGAAATTGGTACTGTTGTGGCTCTATCACCGTTTTCTCCAATATGACCAATTCCAATTCTACCGCCTAAACCGTCTCTTCGTTTAGAAAATCTGGAGTCATAATTGGCAGTGAATAATAGGCCTTGGCCACCTAATTCAACAAAAATGTTTTGTGCTCTTTTTTCAGCAATCCTACTTTCTTGTGTTTGAGCACTTACAAGGCTACTAATAAATAAAGCTAGACTTAGGATGAAAAATGATTTTATTTTCATGAATCAGTATTTAATAAAATAAAAAAATCTAAAATCAATTGATGCTGGCTCCAGCTAAATTCTTAACTGTTAATTCTATCGCATCCTTTACCTTATCCTTACTTAATGCAAGTTCAATAACTTCTTTCATCTCACTTACATAGTGAAATTTAAGATCTTTGATATAATCTTCTTTAATTTCAAGAATATCTTTTCTGTTGGATTTGGAGAGAATAATCTCTTTAATATTTGCTCTTTTTGCAGCTAATATTTTCTCTTTAATTCCACCTACAGGTAAGACTTTGCCACGTAGAGTGATTTCACCAGTCATAGCTAAGTGTGGTCGCACTTTACGTTGGGTAAATATAGAAGTAAGTGCCGTTAACATGGTTATACCAGCCGATGGCCCGTCTTTTGGTGTAGCGCCAGCAGGTACGTGAACATGCACATCCCATTGATCAAATAAGCGGAAATCAATATTAAATTTGGATGCATTAGCACGTAAATAGGCCATTGCAATTGTTGCCGATTCCTTCATGACGTCGCCAAGATTACCAGTTAAGGATAATTTGCCTTTACCTGGGCTTAAACTTGCTTCAATAAATAAAATATCGCCACCCACCTGGGTCCAAGCTAGTCCCGTAACCACTCCAGCCACTTCATTACCTTCGTAAAGGTCCTTGTCATAAATTGGAGGACCAAGAATAGTTTCTACATCGGTTTTGCTGATAATTGGATTATATTCTACATCCATTGCCACTTTTGTAGCAACTCCACGCACTAATGAACCTATTTTTTTCTCTAAACCACGCACACCTGATTCGCGGGTGTAATCTTCAATTACCTTTTCAATTACTGTGCTTTTTAAAGAAATATCTTTCGATTTAATACCGTGTTGATCACGTTGTTTTGGAAGTAAATGTTGTTTTGCTATTTCTATTTTTTCTTCAATAGTATATCCATTCACCTCAATAATTTCCATTCTATCTAACAGGGCAGGTTGAATGGAGCTTAAGGAATTAGCTGTTGCGATGAACATGACACTTGATAGGTCATAGTCTACTTCTACATAATGATCATAAAATGCATTGTTTTGCTCAGGGTCAAGTACTTCAAGCAAGGCAGATGAAGGATCACCACGGAAATCATTTCCCACCTTATCAATTTCATCTAATACAAAAACAGGGTTTGAAGATCCTGCTTTCTTGATTGACTGGATAATTCTACCTGGCATTGCCCCGATGTAAGTCTTGCGGTGACCTCTAATTTCGGCTTCATCTCTAATGCCACCTAAAGCCATTCTGACATATTTTCTGCCTAAAGCTTTGGCAATAGATTTACCAAGGGAAGTTTTTCCAACTCCTGGAGGACCTACCAAACATAGGATAGGAGCCTTCATATTATGTTTAAGCTTCAACACAGCCAAATATTCAATAATTCGCTGTTTTACCTTTTCTAGTCCGTAATGCTCCTTTTCTAAAACTTTTTCTGCTCTTTTTAAGTCGAAATTATCTTTCGTGAAATCATTCCATGGTAGATCGAGTAATAATTCGAGGTAATTGATCTGGATAGAATAATCGGCTGCAGCAGGATTCATCCTTGCTAGCTTTTCAATTTCCTTGTTAAAGTGATTGGTCGCATCTTTAGTCCATTTTTTTCGGGTTGCTCTAAGACGTAAATTTTCAATTTCTAAATCTGGAGAATTACCGCCTAGCTCTTCCTGGATAGTTTTTAATTGCTGGTTCAGGAAATAATCGCGCTGCTGTTTATCTAAATCGACCCTAACTTTTGATTGGATTTGATTTTTCAGCTCTTGCATTTGTAGCTCTTGGGTTAAATGACCCAAAACCATTTTTGCACGTTCATGAAGGTTCACAACCTCAAGCATTTGTTGCTTTGCGGCCACGTCGGCATTCATGTTAGAAGATATAAAGTTGATTAAGAAAGAGGAACTCTCTATGTTTTTAATAGCAATTCCAGCTTCGCTAGGGATATTTGGTGAAAGATCAATGATTTGCATGGCCATTTCCTTAATGGATGCCATAAGTGCCTTGAATTCTTTATCTGTTTTCGGTCGAACTTCTTCAAATTTTTGAATAGTAGCCTTTATATAAGGTTCACTTTGAACCTCCTCATTTAAACGAAAACGTTGTTTACCTTGAATAATTACGGTTGTATTTCCGTCAGGCATTTGAAGCATTTTAATGATTAATGCTACAGTACCAACCTGATTTAATTGCTCAAAACTAGGGTCTTCAATACCTACATCTCTTTGTGAAACCACACCAATGATTCGGTCGCCTCGATAAGCATCTTTAATTAATTTGATTGATTTATCTCTACCAACTGTGATAGGAATAACTACACCAGGAAATAAAACGGTATTTCTTAAAGGTAAAATCGACAAAATGTCGGGTGTTTCTTCATTATTCATTTCCTCTTCGTCTTCTTGAGACATAAGAGGAAAGAACTCAGTATCTTCATTAATTAAGGGCAAAGTACGGTTAAAATCAAAGTTGTCGTAGTTACTCATCTATATCTTTAATAACGTCATTATGACAGTTAAATTTATTTAAGGGCAATAAAATAGCCTTCATTATAATTGTACAAGCTATGTGCCAATTTCAAATATGGTTAAAAAAGGCAGAATTAGAAAAATTTACGACATTTCTACTGACGATTACTTTGTTTAAATATTTAATCTCTTTTGTTTGTCATTTTCAATTTTTTGAAGAGTATATTTGGATTATGAATGTTGTTGAATTTATCAAATAACAAATTCTTTTTTCTTGTGTTTTATAAATTTGTACTTTTAAAATAATAATGGCTTTATGCCGTTAATAACTAATATAATTTTCGCCAATTAACATGAAGTTATTCTTAAGTTTATTACTAATTATTTTTACTGCGAATACCACTTTCGCTCAAACATCTTATCATAAAATGGGGCAAAAGGCTCTAATTGATGGTGATTTTAAATCAGCAGTAAGTAATCTTGAAAAAGCACTCGCTACAGACTCATCGGATGTGAATACCCTCTATATGCTGGGTTATTCCTATTATCATGCTGCAAGCTATAAGGCAGCAGTAAATACCTTTAATAAGGTAATTTCCTTGAAACCATTGGATAATAGCGCTTTTTACTATCGAGGGAAAGCGAGTAATAATTTGGCAAATGAAACAAAGGGTATTGCTAATGCTGATCGTGAAAAGTTGCTTCTTTTAGCAATTAAAGATTTTACTAAAGCCATTGAAATAAATCCTGATGATGTAAAACTTTATCAGAATAGAGCTGTAGCTTACAGAGATTACGGCGTTTTAAAAGGTCAGAAAATTCCAAATTTCTACGACAAGAATAAAGCAACAAGCTCATTGAAATCTTGTATTTCTGATTTTGAAAAGGTTTTATCTATTACACCCGACCGAAGAGATATTATCAGCCAGTTAGCTGATGCAAAAGCATATTTGCAAAACTTTAAATAAACTACCAAAATCTATTTTTAAAAACCCGATCTAATTCGGGTTTTCTTTTTTATAATTATTTAAGATATTAGTGCTCTTAAATAATTTTATGAATAGTTCCATCCGTAAACTTGAGAATTTACATATTGCTTTTTGGTTAGTAAAAGACACTTTTTGGGTTCTAGATTTTAGAATTTTAGGTGTAATTATGATCTTTCCGACACTTTTTCTAGCTTTTTACATTACTTATAAGTTTAGAAAACAAGTTTCTGAATTGTACCATAATTTGGCAGTTTGCTTCTGGATTTTAGCCAATACAACATGGATGATCGGCGAATTCTACTTCGGCGACACTTTTAGGCCTTATTCGACGCTGTTTTTTATCACCGGACTCATAATCATAGCATATTATTACTTGTTTATTTTCAGGAAAGTAAAACTCGATTCCCAAGATTAATTGGGACTAATACTATTATTTATACTAAACCTTATTTTATTATTTTGGCT
>NZ_JBIIPN010000118.1:0-8127 GCF_044342615.1 Daejeonella sp.
CGAAGCATCGAAATTTAATTTGCAGCTAAATTTCGATTCGTACTTTTCAAGAATATTGATCAATTGTTTTTGAATATATTGCCTAAAAACATCACCGCTTAATGCGGGATATATTAAATGGATATTCCCTAATCTGGCAATTTCTTCCAAACGAAATTTTGATTTTAAAACATCTTTAATTTCATTAAAACTTACTTTTTTAGATTCTTCATGAAAAAAATCGGCATTGTCTTCTGTCGACATGGAATAGCTCATGTCATAGGCGGCATCTAAATTTCCCAAAACAAAAATTAAAGATTTTTTAAGATTCACCTTCTTAGCACCTGTTGAACCCAAAGAAATCTCTTCTAAAAATGCTTTTAATTGACTGCCATTAAGTGTGGATATAAATGCTCTTAAATCTGATTTAAATTTAAATTTACCTGTGCATAAATCAGCTAAATCGGATATCTGCCCCTCCGTAAAAAAGCTTGGATCTGGTATTTTGATGCCATTTTCTGTTGTTGTACCAATGGGGAAATACGATTCTCTTCTCTCATTACCCATAATTTGCGTGTAAACATCAGCCAACTCGACTACTTTACCCTTTTCAATTTTTACACCTCTTTCCAGACAAATTTCTAAGCCATTTAACCAGTCATGAACTTGGGGTCTTTCATATTTTAGCGGTAAAAAATAAAAACAACCTTCATCAAGTAGAGGCCAGATCAAACGACTGAATGGTTTATCAAGCTCAGTACTATCTTCTTTCAGCGTTTTAGCATGTTGAAATTCATCGAATATCAAAACAACACGATCATCTTTCGATTTTTCGAGATACTCCAAGCGATCAAGTACATCCTCAGCAAATGATTTATCACCAAGATTAAAAGTGATGCTTGGTATAGGCTCATTAGTAAGTGCTAATTCTAAAAAACGTTCTACTAAGGAGGTCTTTCCAACTCCCGTCATGCCCCATAGATTAATAACCAAAGGTGATTCTTGTAATTCGGCAGCTAAATACCAAGGCTTTACTGCATAAATTAATTGATCAATAATTTGGTCAATCCCAATAAATTCATTTTTTAATTGCAGAGCAATTTCTATTAAACGATGATTTTTTTGACTAAACACTTTTTTTTGAGTCATTGATATTGTATTTGATTTTGTTATTTACGCATCTAAAAAAACACTTGCAAGCCATTAAGGCTTGCATGGTTTTGAACAAATTAAAACATGGAAAACACTGGTTTACATGATGTAAAATTAATGGCTTTATTTTTTCTTTTTCTGGATATACAAGCTTGTAATTTGAGATTCTATAATTTCTGAAAAGTTAATTTTGATCACAAAATAATTAGAAATTAATCATTATGAAAATCTTAAATCCTATGGCAAAGTATCATGATAATTTGCTTTTAACAGTTCAACCTTCACACTGGGTTATTGCCCACTTATATCTTATAAGTATTGCTATTGCATTTGTATTTCCTCCTTCACTATTATTTACTTTATATGCATACTTTGATCTTAAGTGCTGGAAATTCAATTTCTCGGAACAGAAAATTTTAGAGAAGAAGGGTTTATTTTCTATCAAAGAAACCGAGAATTATTATTTTAGAATTAAGTCGGTAACATTAGATAAACCCTTTCTCTACAGACTTGTGGGTCTGTCTATTCTTACTATTGAAACATCGGATTATGCCAAGCCAAGATTGGTTTTAAATGGCATTGCCAATGGAGATCAACTTAGAAGCTTTTTATATGAGCGTATTCAGTATTCAAGGAAAAAGGAGGGGGTTCGTGAGCTGGATGTCTTTAGGTAAAGAATGAGAAGGATTATCCTTCTCATTCTTTAAATTATTTAATTATAGTTTACAATACCCACATTCATCAGAGTCATTTTAATGATTGATATCCTTGAATTTGGCACTATTTTGTTCGATTTTCTCCCATTGACTAATCATTTGATCTTGAAATTGTTTAATTTTTTCATCTGAAGGAAGAATACAGCCATTATTATGATAAACAGGTAAATTGATCTTTTGTATTTCGATAATACATTGTAATAACTTAACTGTTATCTTGGAAAATACTTGCAAATCCGCAACATAAACGGCATCTATTTTGCCTTCTTTTGCCTCATAAATTAGTGTATTTAATTTTACTCGTTCTGAAATATCATCATATTCACTTAATACGTTTTCTTCATAAATTCTAAATGCATCAAACTTGTTGTTGATTAACCAATCTTTAGTTGGCAATTTATTGTCACCTTTTCTTTTATATACACCGATTTTCATTTTTTTGTTTTAATTAGTAAATCATGATTTATACGGAAATTGATTAATAAAGACACGCAATTTCCTATAATATTGTAGTGAATTGAGGGCTATAAGCTTTCCTCCTAGCCATTCAATATCAAGGAATCCATTCTATCCATTTTTCCATATCATAGCATTGATAGATATAATTTGTAGAATACACCTCACCATTCTCTCCACAAAAATCTTCAATGGGGTTATCAATTAGTCGTGGATCATAATTGTTATAAGGGAATGTCCAATTGTCGTCCAATTTGATTAAACCATGTTTTACCCCGTAAGCAAAGCGGATGTATTTAGAATAATAATTAATATCCCACATCAAATCTTCATCTGGTTCTACCTAAGATTTTAAGTTTTTTACGAAGAAATTATCTTCTCCATAAATGATTTCAAAAATTTCATTAAATACCGCTCTTGGTAACTCTTTAAAAGGGTCAAATTCGATTTTTACAATTGGGATATAATATAATTCGGTATTGCTTAAATAGTCATTAAACTTTGTTTGATAGTCGTTAAATAAGCCATCTGGGAGATTTTTTATTACATAATCTACAAATCGTTGTGCTGCTTGAAGTTCATTTTCAGTTAATTCTGCAAGGTTTTCTTTAAATTTAATATCAAGTGTTTCTGGTGCTAAAAATGATTTAGTCCCTTGTAATACGTGAAGGAGTGCTGCCTTAGTGATTTTAGGTTTACCCTCATCATCCACATTAATTTCTATATTGTATTCTTGGTTTTGATATTTTAAAATAAATGCATCTAATTCATTATGAATATGATAAGGAGCAGTTGTGATACTAAAGCCTAAAAAATGGAGAAGGTCATGGATGCTAAAACTAAACTGTTCCCCAGCGATGGATCCTGTGATTAGTAGCCCTTCATCAATAAATTGACTAGCAGTTTGCTCAATTGGTTTATCTGTAATTAGCATGTATCTTAATAAAAACTGACTTAAAGATTCTTTGCAAACAATTCTGTTCATTTGAGTAAGGTCGAGTAAATGAAATAATACATCAGAATAAACCTCATGATAATTTTTAGAATCTTTTAGAGCGTGAGTGAAAATTTTTCCTCTTTCGATAATCATAATTGCTATATTTAAATGTTTAAAAAATGAAATACTAGTAATGCAATTAAAAAGCATGCTAAATATCTCATGAATTAATATTCAAAATTACCGGACGGATTTTTAATATTTTGGGCTTTGCAAGCTTGTAAATTCAAATAAGAAAACTAGAACTTATCCTATTTTATGCTTTCAAAAAGATTTTTTTTAAAGTCACTAGGAAGGGGTTTTTAGGTAATGTTCATTAATAGCTTCATAAATTTATTGCCATTATTTATAAAATTACTTAATTTGTTGTTTGAGTAAAATTTATCTCTAGTTAATTTGAATCAAACTACATTGAATAACACAAAAAACAATATGGATTATACTTCAAGATTCAACGACTCGGTATTTGACAAATCATTATACCGTTTGTCTCCCTGCAAGACTTGCAAAGTTATCGGTGAAACGGAAGACACGGTTCGACTGGAGAGTAAATCTAATATAATTGTAGAATTGCCAAGATATTTGCTTGATGCTAATCTATTAGAAATTATTGATGGATATGTAGAGCTCAGCCCAAGTCTTTATGAAATTCATTTTATAGAGAAGCCAAGAAATGATTCAATGAAAAAAATGAATGACCTATTTAATAAAAATATTTCTAGCATTTTCAAAAGCAAAAATTTAATATTAAATAGACCTGAATATTATTACTTGACTCCCAACTATTTAGTTAGCGGTGCAGCTTATATTGGCGGTTTTAGTTTTTGTTTAGGGGCATTGCTAGAAACATTTTCACCTGAGCATCAAATTTTTCCACCAAATTTTGAACCTTTCAAAAATTTGTATTTAATAAATTTGTCAGGATCACCTTTGAGTGGGTCTTTTTCTGCTAATTTTTGGAATCCGAATTCCGAGGAAGTCGTTTGTCTTGGTTCTAATACTGGAATAATATTACCGAATACATTCATTGAATATTTTGAAGCTTTTCAAAAGAAAAGTTTTTCAGGACTGGAAATTTACGATTTTCAAGATTTAGTAATAGAGCAATTACTAAAAGAAATTGAATTAAAAGCGAATTAAAGAATGAAATACGATATTATTGGAGATATACATGGATATTTAAATGACCTATTGGCGCTATTAAAAAAGATGGGTTATGGACTGTCTGAAAGTGGTTACTATTATCATCCTGACAGACAGGCCATCTTTGTGGGGGACTATATTGATAGAGGTAAAAACTCAAAACAAGTAGTGCATCTCGTGCGAGCGATGCAGGAAAACGGCAGTGCGATAGCATTGATGGGTAATCACGAATACAATGCGATTTGCTTTCATACCAAAGGCAGTTCGGGAGAATACCTTCGCCCACGTACCAATCAAAACATCAAACAGCACTGCGCTACCCTGCACAGCTTTGAAGACGATGCATTCTTAAGTGAAAGTTTGGACTGGTTCAAGCAGCTTCCGCTCTTTTATGAAAATGAGTATTTCAGAGTCATACATGCTTGTTGGGATGCCGAACAAATAGAAATTTTTAAACAAAAAATGGAAGGCAACCAGTTGAAGATGGAGCATTTGGAAGCCTCTACTATTAAAGGGGATAACCTATATGAAGCGGTAGAAATCCTACTAAAAGGGCGAGAATTAAAACTTCCAGGCGAGCATACTTTCAAAGACGTAGAAGGCCACATACGAAACCAAGTTAGGGTAAAATGGTGGGAAAATCCAGAAGGTAAAACCTATTTGGAATACGCCGTAAATGAATTTGAACCGGCGGCGGCTGAGCAATTGACTATTCCCATTCCTCCCTATATGCAATCCATACTACCCTATCCAACCTCTGAAAAACCGGTGTTTTTTGGACACTATTGGTTGTCTGAAGAATCGCCAAAACTACAAAATCAAAAAGTTTGCTGCCTAGATTATAGCATAGCCAAAGCAGGAAAATTAGTAGCTTACCGTTTTGATGGAGAGCAAGAGTTGAACGAGAATAAATTTTGTTGGTAACCTTCTTAAACCTCGTTTTTAGGTAGTTTCATTAAATAAAATCAACATACATTGTAATGGTGTCTATGGTGATAAAAAATCTGCTATGGATAGATTTTTAAGAACTTCCCCAAAAACATAAATTAAAAGCAATAGAGATATTTAATATTTTTTAAATACTTATATAATTTATTTCATATTTTTTTTAAATAAATACATATTTTTATAAATATCTATTTTGTAAACGAAATTAATTTTTATAAATAGCAAAAAACATCGATTCCACTATCCGAATTATCGCGAAATTTAAATAGGAATGGTCACAAAGCTATAATCTATGTTCTAAATTAAGAATAAGAGAAAATTTATAAGTAATTGTCCAGACTTTTAGACTTTAGTTAAAATTATTTTATTTTAAAGAAAAAATGGAAGATATAATTCCGTTTTTTGAATAGTAAAAACAATAACCTATGATAAAGTTATTTAAAAAAATTCAAGATACCTATCCCAAATGCAGGGTTCAAGATGACAAGAATTATGTTTCGTTCTCAGTAGGCGGTGCATTTGTATATGAGTTAAGGATACAGCAGGATGTGATTCGTTTACTTGCAAGCAATTATCCTGCTAAGGCAGGTTTTGTGGAGTGTTTTAAAATCATCAAGCAGTATAAGATAGAGGGGAAGCCAATTAATGGCAATAAGATTATATATGAAGCTGGACTTCGAAGTGCGGATAAGTTCACATTGCGTATTGAGATTCCATATAATAAGAGTAATTTAACGAATGATGATTTTATCAATTCAATTATCAACTCTTGTGAAAAGTTTCACAATGTATTAATGCCTTTGGTGAGTAACTTTAGTAAAGGTAATATTGGATCTCTTTCTGAGCTGATGGGTGAAACTAAAGTTGAAAAGAACACTAAAATTTCTTCTTCAAGTAAGTCGATTCAGGCCCAGATTGCAGATGCGGTGTGTAAGAAATACAAAGATGCTGTTGTTAAAAAAGTTGATAAGGATAATTATTTGGATATCCACCTTCCTTCCGTTAATGAAAAAAAAGGAACTCACCTATTTTTTAGTACCAGCAAAGAAAAAATAAAGATGGGCTTTTATTGCCGTGATGAAGCATTTATTGATAAGGTGCTCGCTTCCTCGAACCTGATTGAAACATATTCTCATGGAGTAAGACCTTTGGGGAATCCTGAATTTACTGATGTGTCACTTGCTGTTCAACAAGCTGAGCAATTTGTTAAAAGTTTAATTTCTGAATCATCTCAATCGGCTTTAGAAGATAATATTAATAGTCTTTCTTCAGTTTATCAGTATTTAGATAATATGCAATCAGATGAGGAGGAATCAGATGAGGAGGAATCAGAAGATTTAGATTCAGAAGATGTGGAATCAGACGATGTGGAATCAGACGATGTGGAATCAGAAGATGTGGAATCAGATGATGAAGATGCTGATGATGAAGATGCTGATGATGAAGATGCTGATGAAGATGACGAAAAAGGCTTTCCACTTATCAGTTATCGTACACCTTCTGAAGAGTTAAAGGATGTTGTTAAAGCGTATTTTAAGAAGTGGCAAAAACCGTCTTTCCTCTATGCTTGGCGGATGGGGATTACTGCTTACATCCCTGAATTTGTTGAACAACTAGTTTCTGATGAGATCTGTCCCGTATTTACAGAGGAACAAATCAAGTTAATTTATGATAAAATAAATGATGAAAAAGTAATTCCTATTCTGGGTTATGCACCACCTGAACTCTTTATGCATACCAAGCATGTATGGTGGATCGTTCCATTTTGTATTTGGAAAGAAGATGTAGCTTCTATGGTTTTCGTTGATAAAAATGGGTTTTATGCACTTTTTGAAACGGATGGAGAAGTTGAAATTAGTATGATCTTCCCTTGGGATAAACTATACCAGCTTGATATTGAATATGCTGCAGATGACGATCCTAATATATGTAGATTAACCTTGTCTCAAGAAAATGGCGGATATTTAACCTTCGACGAATTTATTTCTGAAGAAGACGGAAATGGTTCTTACCTTCATGTTATTGAGGCGATTTGGGAAGCAAGAAGAGAAACGATTGAAGCTAGTAGAGATTTGTCAAGTTGGAAAGAAGGAACTGGAGGAGAAGGATTTAAATTATTTAATACTCCATCTGAATTACTTGATGAAAAACAGTGGTTAGATAATCCTAATAGGCCAGACCCGCGTTTTTTCGCATAAGCAATTTTTTAAATGACATCTTATATTACTTTCAAAAAAAACACACTTGTACTGTAAAACTCCATATTGCATAGTTTAAATAATAACAAAGCTATTAATACACCATACAAATTAAAAAGGCTGAATCAAAATAAACTGATTCAGCCTTTTTTAAATATAAAAGTATGTGATTAGTTCAAATCTATTCCGAAAACCTTTGCGATAACTGCAAAGAATTTAACTTCTCCATCAACTACTTTCCCATCAGCATTAATAATGGCTGCCATATCGCCAAGAACTGCTTTTAAATTTTCCTCGCTAAGGTTAGCTTTTAATCTTTTCGCACATTCTTCAATCTCAGCTCCAGGTTTATCGCCGCAGCTTTTTGCCCAATCAACTGATTCTTTTATTGTGATTGCCATTTCTTGCGTTTGAGTAGGTTGATACCACTCTTCGACTTTTTCAACAATTTTTTCAATTTCTTCTTGCGATAATTCACCATCGGTTATATAACCTAAGTTTAGATAAAGAAATGCTAGATCGTGTCCGAGAGTGATTG
>NZ_JBIIPN010000119.1:0-8116 GCF_044342615.1 Daejeonella sp.
TGAACTTGTTAATACAGTTACACCTGCCATACCTGTTATTCCAAGCATTTGACGTCTTGTAAATATTGGATTAACATCCAATATTTTGTTCATTGAAAAGTTGCCAGAGGAGTCTTGAGAGCTTTCCGTTTTGTTCTTTCCCATGGAATATATTTCTTTTAAATTATACGATATAGCTAATAGACTAATTAGTTAAATCAATAATCTAATTTAAAGAATAATTCATTGATTATTGTAACAAAAATAGATGCAATAAGCTTTCTTTAGAAGGTTTTACTGATAATCCCTGAAAACTGTTTTCAATAATAAAAAAGACCGGTCTTTTTTATTATTGACATCTTTCCTTTCTCGAAGTATCAATTAAATAAACAATCTTCCAGCCTTCGGCATATTTTACCAGAGTTATATTATCTGTCCCACAATGCGAAAACTTATTTCCGATATAGAAGGTGTATCTACCCCAAACTTGCGCCAAGTTTCCATCGATTAAAACCTGATCGAAATCCATCGATTCATTCCATAACTGATCTGCAGATTTAGGCTTAGCAATGGCCTTAAGCCAAGGCTCCATGCGATCACCGCTAACCATAGCCGACAATCCATCTTTAGCCGGTAGAATAGTTTGCAGAACGGCATTAGGTGCAAACACACCTTTAACCATTGCTGAATCACATAATCTCATTCCTTCAAATACGGTATTAACAGCTTTTTTTATGGCTTCTTTTTCAAGATTTGATGTTTGTGCGCTTGCCGCAGCACTTATTAATAAAGCTAATATTAAGAGAAATTGTTTTTTCATTTTAATGATGATATATGTTAATTAAACGATTGTAAATAAACGTATTATTTAACAATAATTAAATTTAATTAGAATCAAAAGCACCATTTATGGGTAAAAATATGCTGCAATTTAGGTAATCAGAATATTAGACGATAATTGTTAGAAGCCGGTATAGCAGAAATCGTAATTATTAAAAAACTAGCCAATTAATGTCGGTGCGCTAAACTAAACGTCTAATCGAATTAGCTCATTTTTAATTTTTTCTGAATATCCGCAACATAAGCTTTAAATTTCTTGTCGGTATCAATTAGATCATCTACGGTTTGGCATGCATAAATCACGGTTGAGTGATCGCGACCACCGAAGAATGCACCTATCGACTTAAGAGAAGTTTTGGTATGAAGCTTGGCTAAGTACATAGAAATTTGACGTGCTTGAACAATTTCACGTTTTCTAGTTTTGGATTTAACCATTTCAATTGGAACTTCGAAATATTCGCAAACCAGAGACTGAATATATTCCATTGAAATTTCTTTGCTAGAATTTTTGATAAAATTCTTAAGCATTGATTTAGCTAGATTCAGATCAATTTCCTTTTTATTAAGTGTAGACTGAGCTAATAAAGAAACCATGGCTCCTTCAAGCTCACGAACATTATTATCGATGTTGTGTGCTACGTACTCAATGACTTCAGAAGGTAATTCAATCCCATCGGAATACATCTTTTTGTTTAGGATAGCCATTCTAGTTTCAAGATCTGGAATCTGAAGATCGGCGGATAAGCCCCATTTAAAACGAGAAAGAAGTCTTTCTTCCAATCCCGAAAGATCCTTTGGAGCTTTATCAGAGGTAATTATTAACTGCTTACCTGATTGATGTAAATGATTGAAAATATGGAAGAAAATATCTTGAGTTTTTTCTTTCCCTGCGAAATTATGAACGTCATCCATGATGAGCACATCCATAGCCTGATAGAAATTCACAAAATCATTAATGTTATTATTCTTTAATGCGTCTACAAATTGCTGTGTAAATTTCTCACAAGAAACGTACAGCACTAATTTGTCGGGCAGTGTACGCTTAATTTCATTACCAATTGCTTGGGCTAAGTGAGTTTTACCAAGACCAACACTACCGTAAATCATCAGTGGATTGAAAGAAGTCCCACCTGGTTTACCCGCAACCGCATAACCTGCAGAACGTGCAAGTCTATTACAATCTCCTTCAATAAAATTCTCGAAAGTATAATTCTGATTTAATTGAGGATCAACTTGCAATTTTTTCAATCCCGGAATAATAAATGGATTTTTAATGTCCTTATTCAGAGAAATTGGCATTGGCATCGATTGGTTCTTTCCTTCTGCACCATTACCATTAGAAGGCATATTGGTAGTATAAGGAATACTTGTAGAAGATTTTTCAACTACAATATTATATTCTAATCTACCCTCTTCACCCAATTGCTTTTTAACAGTCTTACGTAATAAACCTACATAGTGTTCTTCTAGCCATTCGTAAAAGAATAAACTCGGCACTTGTATGGTTAAAATATTACCTTCAAGTCTTAAGGCTTTTATTGGCTCGAACCAAGTCTTAAAACTTTGGGCCGGGATGTTATCCTTAATAATTTGAAGACAATTGTTCCATACATGTGTAGAAGTTTTTTCCATATAATTTTACTAATAATCTGATTTACAACAATTGCCGAAAGAAATGTTGATAACTCTTTGGGACTTCAATAATCGGAAAAAAAAATGAATTAAAAAGTATAATTTTAAATTAGTTTTAAATAATTGATAATCAGGAGAATAACTTATTTATTAGGCATTTAATTTATACGATAAAAATGTCAATTTTCTCGATAATTTCATAGTGATTTTAAGCAGAATTTTCTAATTTAAAGGGTAATATTAATAATTTATAAACATTTTATTTGTACAATAGACCTTATACTGCATATTGCTTTGAAATAAAAAATAAATCAAAAAACAATTATCCACATTGAATTTGGTTTAAAAAATAAATTCCAAAAAGATTTTAGAGGATTATTCCGAGCTATAAATATTCTAGGATTAGAAAAAATCGAGCAAAGCCATTAGAGAATTTCAAAAAGATAAAATTCTAGAGGCCATTTTAATATTTAGTACGATGTGGTGAAACAGCGTACAAGACAAAATCAATATTCGCCAAATTCTTTTCTAAAAGTATCAGCAATTTCGCCTAGTGTTGCGTAAACTTCTACTGCAGCAATAATAAAAGGCATAGTATTTAAGCCATCCTTTACAGCATTTTCAAGATCATTAAGGGCTTTTTCAACTTCAAAGCCATTTCTTTCTGCTTTCAGCTTTATGATCTGGTCGATTTGTACTTTTCGGATTGAATCATCTACGCGGAACACCTCCGGTTTTAATCCTTCTGTATCCACATATTTATTTACACCAACTAAAATAGCATCTCCACTTTCAATATCCTTTTGATATTGATAAGCTGAATTAGCGATTTCATTTTGAATATAACCTTCCTCAATGGCTGCAACAGAACCACCTTTGGCATCAATTATCTCTATGTATTTCCATGCGGCTTTTTCAATTTCATCTGTTAGAGACTCCACGAAATAAGATCCGGCCATTGGATCAACGGTATCGGCTACGCCACTTTCAAAGGCTATAATCTGCTGAGTTCGTAAAGCAACTTTGGCTGCTGCCTCTGTGGGCAATGAAAGAGCTTCATCAAAACCATTGGTATGTAAGGATTGAGTGCCCCCCAAAACCGCTGCCATAGCTTGATTAGTCACCCTTATCACATTATTAAGTGGTTGTTGAGCAGTTAATGTAGAGCCGCCTGTTTGGGTATGAAAGCGCAATTTTTGAGCCCCGGGATCTGTAGCTCCTAAGTTTTTTGTGATTTGCGCCCACATCCTTCTAGCAGCACGAAATTTGGCAATTTCTTCAAAAAAGTTGTTATGACAATTAAAAAAGAAAGATAGTCGCTTAGCAAATACATTTATATCAAGCCCCTTTTGGATAGCAGCTTCAAGATAAGCCTTTCCATTTGCCAGGGTAAAAGCTAGTTCCTGCACAGCAGTAGAACCCGCCTCTCGAATATGGTAACCAGAAATAGAAATGGTATTCCATTTTGGCAGCTCCTTACTACAATACTCGAAAACATCTGTAATAAGTCGCATAGAAGCCTTAGGAGGATAAATATAAGTCCCACGAGCGGCATACTCTTTTAAAATATCATTCTGAATGGTCCCTGAGATCTGCTTTAAGTCGGCACCCTGTTTTTTAGCTAGACAAATGTACATAGCCAATAAAATGGGTGCAGTGGCATTTATTGTCATTGAGCTAGATACTTTTTGAAGGTCAATCCCATCGAAAAGCACCTCCATATCTCTTAAGGAATCGATTGCTACACCTACTTTACCAACTTCGCCATCCGACATTTCATGATCTGAATCATAGCCAATTTGGGTAGGAAGATCAAAAGCAACCGAGAGCCCTGTTGTACCTTGAGAAAGTAAATAATGGTAACGTTTATTGGATTCAAAAGCTGTAGAAAAACCAGCATATTGCCTCATAGTCCACATTTTACCGCGATACATATCTTTCTGAATCCCGCGGGTAAAAGGAAATTCACCCGGCAGCTCTAAACTTTTAGGTTCATTATAAACTTCCTTTATCTCAATACCTGAGCTTGTTTTAATTTTCTTTTCACTCATAGCATTAAAATAAATTTTGGATATCTCTCTTTATCAAACTAAGAGCAACATCATAAGGGTTTTCACTTTCTAGATTTGCTAAATGCGTTAAGACTGATTTACTAAGATCCATTGCGATAGCTTCGTCAGGTAAAGAATTTAGGGCGCTAGATACGATGCCGATAGTTTCATCCTTAATTCTTTTCACTACCGTCCAGCTCACATCACTTACATAAATTTGTTGTGATATATTATGCTGATACTCAGCGCGAATTTCTGCAAGCACTAGTTGGTGCAATTGAATGGCAGTCATTCCAGGACTTTGTAACCGGATAAATAAGTTGGAAGGATTTATCCTTTCGATAAATAAAACTGAACGCTCATATGCCTGAAGCCTCAAAGGAAGCGTATGTTGAATACTGGCTTTTCTTAATTCTACCCTTTGAAAATTAAGATTCTGTACCAACAAAGGTTTTATAAAATACCATGCTGCAAAAAATATCATAATACCAGAAATAGTGTACTTAACTATTTCCGCCAAAAAAGTCACTTCATTCATAATTCTTCAATTGTTAACAATTAGTCAAATTGATCTTACACAAAACAAAAGTGAGCAATTTCGTGTATATTTGTAATAAGATTTAAAAAGAAATATGAGTACAGAAATTGCAAATCTAACAGCGCCTGTTTCTTTAACAGATGGAGCTAAGAAAGAAATTATAAAACTTATTCAGCAACAAGAGTTAGGTCAGGATTATGGGCTACGTCTTGGTGTTGAGGGAGGTGGTTGTGCAGGAATGAATTATGTTTTAGGTTTCGATCAAAAGAAGGAAGGTGATCAAGAATACCAAATTGATGGAATAACCGTATTTATGCATAAAGCACATGGTTTGTATTTAGCAGGAATGGAGGTTGATTTCCAGGATGGATTAAATGCACGTGGATTTACATTTAGTAATCCGAATGCAAGCAGCACCTGTGGCTGTGGCACATCCTTCTCAGTTTAAAAAATATATTTTGTAACATTTCATTAAGTCCTGCTGTCAAACCAGCAGGACTTTTTATATTTATACCATGGCGGGAACAATGAGTTATTCTGAGAATGTTAAGGTTGCTATGCAATCTGTAAAGAGCAATAAGCTCCGAACATTTTTAACGGCAATTATTATAGCTATTGGTTTAACTGCACTGGTAGGTATACTAACGTCTATAGATGCAATTGAAGGATCTCTTAATAATACCTTCTCAAGCATGGGTGCTAATTCATTTACGATCCGAAATCGTGGGATTGGAATTCGTATTGGAGGCAGCGGACAAAGACCAAAACGCTATAAGCCAATTGATTATAGACAAGCAACTGCATTTAAAAGCAATTTTGACTTTCCTGCTACTATTTCTGTAAATGTATTTGCGTCATTTGGCGGGACTGCAAAATATGGAAATGAAAAAACGAATCCTAATATTTCTGTACTTGGCGCAGATGAGAATTATTTAATGTCGGCGGGCTATAAAATAGCCTCTGGCCGTAATTTTTCTCAGTCAGAATTAGAATATGGAACTAGTGTTGTGATTATTGGGGATGAAATTAGGACCCGTTTATTCCCAAACATTGACCCAATTAATAAAATCATTAGCCTTGGGAATAATAAATTTAGAATTATTGGGGTTTTAGAGGCTAAAGGCTCAAGTGTAGGCTTTGGAGGGGATAAAATTAGTATAATACCATTGCTTCGCGCTAAGCAAGTGATGACCATCGGCAATCCATCTTATACAATTTCAGTGATGAGTGATGACCCTACACAGATGGAATATGCCATTGGAGAAGCAACTGCCCTATTCAGAAATCTTAGAAATTTAAAAATTGCAGATGAAGATAATTTTGAGATCACCAAAAGTGATGCTATTGCTCAAACATTGCTCGAAAATTTAACATTTGTACGAATTGGTGGTATTGTTATTGGAGCAATAACCCTAATTGGAGCAGCAATTGCTCTGATGAATATTATGATTGTATCGGTAACTGAGCGTACAAGAGAAATTGGTATCCGTAAAGCAATTGGTGCTACCCCCTTGGTTATCCGCCGTCAATTTCTAATTGAAGCAATTGTAATTTGCCTGATGGGAGGTATAACTGGTGTATTTTTGGGCATATTAATTGGGAATCTACTCTCCATGGTTATGGGAGGGTCATTTATTATGCCATGGGGCTGGACAATTTTGGGACTAAGCCTATGTATTGGAGTTGGATTAATTTCGGGACTTTACCCAGCGGTAAAAGCTTCCAAACTAGATCCAGTAGAATCACTACGATATGAATAATTATTAAAAGATAGATTGAGATCTCAATCTATCTTTTACCATATTGATCATTATAATACGTTTGATAATTGCCTGAGGTAACACTTTGCAACCATTCCTCATTGCTTAAGAACCATTCTACAGTCTTTTCAAGTCCTTCTTCAAACTGTAAACTAGGCTTCCATCCTAAATCTTTTTGAAGCTTAGATGAATCAATTGCATAGCGTAAATCATGCCCAGCACGGTCAGTTACGAATGTAATTAGCTTAGCGGATGTTCCTGGCTCACGACCCAATTTTTGGTCCATGATGTTACATAACAAACGAATCAAGTCAATATTTGTCCACTCATTATGCCCCCCAACATTATAAGTACTACCAGAGGCAGCTTGATGATAAATAACATCAATAGCGCGTGCATGATCTTCTACCCATAACCAATCGCGAATATTCTCACCCTTACCATATATTGGGATGGGCAAATTATTTTTGATATTATTTATTGACAATGGGATTAATTTCTCTGGGAAGTGAAATGAGCCATAATTATTCGAGCAATTTGAGATTACCGCATCAATGCCATAGGTATCGTGATAGGATCTTACAAAATGATCAGAGCTTGCTTTAGAGGCCGAATAAGGGCTATGTGGATCATAAGCAGTTTCTTCGGTAAACAAGCCAGTTTCACCCAAACTACCATACACCTCATCTGTTGAGACATGATAAAAGCGATGCTTGCTATAATCACCTTTCCATTGATGACGCGCTGCATTTAATAAGTTTACAGTCCCCACAACATTAGTCATAACAAATTCTGTAGGATTACTAATTGACCTATCAACATGCGATTCGGCGGCAAGGTGAATTACAGAGTCGATTTGTTCTTCAGCAAATAATTTATCAATGAAGGCTGCATCAACAATATCCCCCTTTATGAATTTATAATTAGGTTTGTTCTCTATATCCTTAAGGTTCAAAAGATTACCCGCATAAGTTAATTTATCAAGATTGATAATTTGATATTGAGGATAGTTATTTACAAAACGTCTAACCACGTGAGAACCAATAAAACCAGCTCCACCGGTAATTAAAATTTTCTTCATTTTTAAGATATAATATAATTCTAGGATTCGAAGATCCTCAATTTTTTAATGTTAAAGAGGGTTCTGTTTAATATACTTCTCCCATTCCCATGCGGAGCTCATCATTTCAAGTAAGCCAAGTTCAGCTTTCCAAGAAAGATGACGTTCAGCTTTTGTAACGTCACCATAAATTTGAATAATATCACCTGGTCTTCTTGGCCCGATAGAATACTTCAATTTTTCACCTGTGGCCTTT
>NZ_JBIIPN010000120.1:0-8014 GCF_044342615.1 Daejeonella sp.
TGATTTAGGTGAGATTCTAAAAGGCGATCTAAAAGCATCTCCACGCAAGAACTTTTTATACTACTACAGAAAAAATGCTCTAGAGGCCGTTAGAAGAGATAATTGGAAACTTGTGTTTGAACACCCTTCACGCTCCTATTTAAACCAAGCACCCGGTGTAGATGGATTCCCAGGTCTTTCACCAGAAAATGTAATGATGGCCGAAGCACTTTATGACCTTCGTAGAGATCCGGGAGAACAATACGATGTAAAAGCATATTTCCCGGAAATTGTAAAAGAATTAAAAGCACTTGCTGATGAGGCTAGAGCAGACCTGGGTGATGATTTGCAGAAAATTGAAGGAGCAAATAAGCGAGAACCAGGGAAGTTAAATATGAAATAAAAAAAATTGATTAGGGTAATTCTAAAGCCGTTTTACCCTAATCAAAAAATTAGGATCATTCACCCCTCACTTCAGCAAGCTTTTTCATTAGCTTATTTACAATATCGGGGTTTTGTTCTGCCACATTATTCTTTTCGCTAGCATCCTTTTTGAGATTATATAATTGAGGCTTTAAATCATTCCCAAGCTCAATATTTACCTGCTTGTTTATTGCCGCACCCGGACCAGCTGGGATATATTTCCAATCACCTTGAATAATTCCCAACCTGCTATTTACTGCCTGCTGAATAATAAATTCACGATTTTCTTTGCCACCTAACAAGGTATTTAAACTATTAAAACTATCGGGTGCAACAGTAGTTCTTCCAGTTAAAGCAGCCAATGAGGCATAAAAATCTATCTGACTAAACAAGGCATTAGACACGCTTCCTGTCTTAACACGGGATGGCCATCTTACTAACATCGGCACCTTTGTCCCGCCCTCAAAAGCACTATACTTGCCTCCTCGTAAAATACCTGAAGGAGTATGTCCATTTAGTTTTTCAACCGCCTCATCTTCATATCCGTCATCTACAACGGCACCATTATCGCTTGTAAATATGATTAGCGTTTCATCAGTAATTTTCAAGCGATCAAGGGTTTTTAATATCTCTCCCACCGACCAATCCAATTGTAAAATAGCATCCCCACGAGCGCCCATGCCACTTTTGCCTACAAACCGTGAATGAGGAACCCTTGGTACATGAATATCATGCGTTGCGAAATAAAGAAAGAATGGATTTTTAGCATTTTTTTCTACAAAAGTAAGCGCTCTGTTGGTAAACACATCGGCCATATCTTCATCTATCCAACGTGCCTTTTTCCCTCCACTCATCCAACCTATCCTGCTCACCCCATTAATAATGGTAGCATCATGACCATGCGAATAATTCATCTTTAAAAGTTCAGGGTTTTCCTTGCCAGTGGGCTCATTCCCAATTTTCTCTTTGTAAGAAACTCGGATGGGATCAGAGGGGTCAAGGTCAACAATTCTGTGATTTTCCAAATAAACACATGGCACTCGATCGCCGGTTGCAGGCATGATGAACGAATAATTAAATCCGATTTCTAATGGACCTGGCTTAATATCCGCGTTCCAATCTGGACCACCCGCTGGACCTAATCCCAAATGCCATTTACCCACAACGCCAGTTTGATAACCCGCCTTTTGAAGCATTAAAGGCATAGTTTCTTCATTCGTGGGAATAATTAAAGCTGCGTCACCCGGCGCAACATTTGTCCCAGATTTTCTCCACGCATATTTACCTGTAAGCAATGAAAATCTACTTGGAGTGCATGTTGCAGCAGTGGCATAAGCATTTGTAAATCTTAAACCCTCCTTCGCTAATCGATCAATATTTGGAGTTTTTATCTTCTTAGCACCATTTGCACTGATATCCCCGAAACCTAAATCATCCGTATAAATTATAACAATATTGGGCTTTGTCTGTGCAAAAGAAACAAAGCTTGAAGCCTCCCAAATAAATACGAATACAAGTAAATAGTTAAATCGATTCAACATAATAAATTTGTTTATATGAAAATAATTGCGTATATTCTTACCAAGTAGACCTAAATATATGGTCATTTTTACGTTCATTAATAGGTTTTAACGGAATATAAAGTCCCCCAGTTTTTTCTAGCCAATCCCACAATTTAGCATTTAAATCTTTTGCAACAGACTGAAAATCTGGATGACGAATAAGGTTATTTAATTCATAAGGGTCATTCTTTAAATCGTAAAGTTGGTTAATATCCCATACCCCATGACTACGAATAAATTTAAATTGGTCTGTGCGAATCGCAAATTGGGTGGGAGTCTGAGGAAAAGGGTTCTCAAAATAATATTCATAAAAAATCTCCTTCCTCCAATTGGCTTCAGGCATCCCTTTCATCAGCGAAACAAAGGAATTTCCTTCCATCTGGACTGGCTTTTTCACACCGGCTAATTCCAAAATGCTTGGCGCGATATCAATATTCAAAACCATATCCTTCACCTTTGTGCCCGCTTTAATTAGCGTTGGAGAACGTGCAATTAATGGTACTCGCATCGACTCCTCATAGGCATGACGCTTATCAATCAAGCCATGTTCACCAAATGAAAAGCCATTATCACCCATATAAATTATGAGTGTTTCTTCATCCAAATTATTATCCTTAAGATACTTTAATACCCGTCCCACACTAGTATCAATCCCCATTAAGGTTTCGAGATAATCCACATAAAATCGATCAAAATCCGTCTGACCATGATACATATAATCTACTCCATGCCAACTATCACGTTGCGCACGAACCCAAGTAGGAATGTCCTTATAATTTATTTTATATGAAGAGGAATCAACCTGATGCCCTTTGGTAAATTTCTTACTATTAGCCCTAGCCGTTGAGAACATAGAAACAGGATATTGAATCTTTACATCCCTATAAATTCCATTATCACGTTTAGCAGGAGAAAATTCGGCATGAACAGCCTTGTGCGATAAATAAACAAAGAATGGCTTATTTTTATCTCTTTTATCAAGCCAATCAATGGTTAAATCAGTTAATACATCCGTAATATAGGCGCTGTCGCGATAAGCCACCATTTTCCCATCAATATTGATATTTGGATTATAATAAACTCCTTGTCCGGCGAAGCTCACCCAACGATTAAAACCTGGCCTGGGATCACTTTCGCCCCCTCCCATATGCCATTTCCCAAAAAAGGAAGTCTGATAGCCCGCTTTTTGAAGATATTCAGGGAAATAAAGCAAAGATTTAGGTGCAGGCGCCTGATTATCTACCACGGTATGCGTATGTGCATATTGTCCGGTTAAAATAGATGCCCTACTTGGCGAGCAGAGTGCAGTACTTACAAATGCATTTTGAAAATGAGCACCTTCATTTGCAATACGATCTAAATTTGGCGTTTTTAAACCTGGAACAGCCCCGGTAAAACCCATAAAATCGTACCGATGATCATCGGACAGTATAAAAATGACATTTCGAGGTTTTTTACCTGGAATAAGATCTAATTTTATCTCTTTCCTATCCTGAGCAAATAAAGAAAATGAAAATAATGCAAAAAATAGACAAAAAAGATATTTAAAGCTTGAGGTAATCCTAATCATCATTATAAATCGGTTTAAATTAAAGCTTAACATTAAATTATATTTATAAGTATAAATAAAATAATTCAAGCACACCAATTTTTCAAAATCAATTGTATATTTTTTGATTAGGATAGAGAATTAGAATGTGAAACCACTGTCCAAAGAGTTTCCATCGATTACAAAATTGATTTTCTATAACAACAGAATGAATGTTGTACAGTTCTAGCCTTAAGCAGTGGGATTTTAATGAGTATAGAGAATCTAATCGTGGATTAATTCGTGGAAACGCTGCGCTAAATTCTATGAACAGTGAGAAACTGTCTCAAATTAAAGGTTTGCTAAAAACCGTCTGGAAAACCTTGAATAAACGTTAGACTATCGGTTTACATTTTTCTATATCTGTCTTGACTAATACATTCGTTTGTTTTGATAACTTCAATAGTCGATTTACAATATTTTTATTAGCTTAATTTCATATTCTAACTTTTAATTGGCTCAGCTTTGAAGAAGTTTACAGCTTTATTTATTTATGATAACTCTATAATGATTAAAAAAAGTAAATATTAGAAAATAAATAATACTTGAGAATATCAATAAATTCCAATGTCCATCAAAAATTAGTGTAAAATAAGTTCTTTCTCTAAAGTCAGAAACTAAATTATTGCCAAAATTGAACACATTACCCCAAGTAATCCCTCTTCCCTCGGTTTCTATTCTGTGAGAAACACCTAATGGACATGAATAACCTACATATTGAATTAGGTCATTTGCAGTATAAACGTTGTCTGAATATGCACTTAAATTCTGGACACTTGGACTTCCAGAGCCGTAAAAGCTGCCAAAGTGATGTATTACAAAAAGAGTAACAATTGAAAGTAAAATTGACCTTATTAGCCTAAAAATTTGCGTCTTTGATATTTTAATTTCTTTTTTCATTTTATCATAAATTTCCATCTTTATGATAAAAATATGAAAAATCAGCAATCTTGCATTATAATAAAACTGTATTGCTTTGCAAAACAAACTTAGTTTTAGTGTAACACTTATTAATAAGCAGTTTTTCGGATAGTTCATTTTTTATTTTTACTTTTTATCTTTTCGTCTTAGTTAATGACAAGTTTTGTAAACTGATTTTATCAAGTCCACTATGAACACTTCTGTCCTTAGTGTTCAGCGCCAGCGTCACTAAGGATTTATAAATGGCGAGGAGTCTTCAGACTCCTCCAAAAACAATTATCTCCCTATCCATAGAGTTTCCATTGATTTAAAAATTGATTTTCTACAACAAGAATGACTATTGTACAGTTTTAGTCTCAAAAAGCGGTATTTTAACGAGTCTGAAGACTCTAATCATTGAATAATCCGTAGAATCGCTGCGCTAAATTCAACGGACAGTGAGAAATCGGACAGTGAGAAGGTGAAATTTGAATAAAAAGCAAAAAAAGACTGAGGGGCTAAAAAGCTTCATAAAGCTCGCCATCCTTTTGTAAAAGTGCCTTTTTATACATTCTAGATAAAGGAAAACGCCTAATGACTGTATTATCTTCAGCCCGAAAAATATAAAATTCAGAATGGTTCAAGTTAAGATCTACAACATCTTCAATTTTAGATTCTATGGGATAAATTTTAGAATTGTCTTCGGATATACCGGCCACCATCACCTTTGAAAAAGCATCGATATATTTAATTTTTTTAAAGACCACCAAGCCCAAAATTAGGGGGAATGAGGTGAGCTTAGAAACTGGAGAAAGAATCGATTTAGGATTTTCCAAATCTGATAAATCAATTAAGATATCAAATGCTTTGCCTGAATCAATAGTAAACCTAAATCCGGAATGAATGACAAAAAGCTTATTCTTAAGAATATAATCTTTAATCGGAATAGAATGGTTAATCATTTCAATCACCCTAGCATCGCCTTCATTATAAAGTGCTTCAAGAATGATTAAAAGAGTCATTAATCTATGATTAAGTAAAAACTAAATTTAATAAACTTGATGCTGAATAGTATTGATAGAAATCAATCAAGAGCATGATTATGAGTGGGAATATTAAGTCGATGGTAATGTAGGTAATTTCTAATTGATAAATTACCCCTAACTAACAAAATTTAAATTAATTAGCCATAGTTCGACCAGACCCACAGTCCATAGTTTAAGCAAGGCGGCTCTATGGCTTGGTAATTGGCGAGGAGTCTTCAGATTCTTCCAAAACAATTTTTGAATTACCCAAAAAACCTATAAATCAAAAAAGCCTCAGATTTCTCTGAGGCTTTTTTCGTGGTACCAGCTGGAATCCGCCCTTATTATGTTTACTGTGCAATGAAAGCATATTTTTAATGTCTGTTGTTAGATATGTCGTCACCTTTGTTTTTTTAAGGGAATCTCTTAATAATGTTGATTAACGATTACAGGAACATTTTTTATTTATATTTGAGAATGAAAATACTAGTACTCTTTTTATTGATACCTGTAGGAATTTTTGCCCAAGAAATACCAAAGGGGGCAACCAAGATCATTATCAATAACGAATTATCTGCAAAGGATAACTTTGACCTAGTTGTTAAAACCTTACTTGATAATGATTATTTCATAGATGCAAAGGATGCTGAATTGTTTACAGTTAAAACACAACCAAAGAAAGTTAATAAATGGACGGGATTGTATTTTCTGAATATCCGTACAATGGATAAAGAAATACAAGTATCCGGCATGTTTAAAACTGGAATAGATATGACGCTATCGGGGTTTAGATCAACAGAGGAATATGATACAGTTACATATAAAGGCATGAAAGGCTCCCTGTTTATTTTAGCGTTTGAAAATATGGATAATTTTGCATCAAAACTGAATAGCAACAAGATATATAAGTAATGTCTTGTCCTAAAATAGGTCTACCAACTGTCCTTTTGTTCAGCGCCAGCGTCACTAAGGATTTACAAATGATGAGTAGTCTTCAGATTCTTCCAAAACAATTTTTGAATTACCCAAAAAACCTATAAATCAAAAAAGCCTCAGATTTCTCTGAGGCTTTTTTCGTGGTACCAGCTGGAATCGAACCAGCGACACAAGGATTTTCAGTCCTTTGCTCTACCAACTGAGCTATGGTACCAGACCATACCCGTTTTGTTCGGGACTGCAAATGTAGTGTCTTTTTTCGTTTCTGAAAATATTATTTGAAAAATATTCTTATTTTTTCTCGAAGCCCTAAAAAAAATATTTTTAATATTATGCATGCATAGTAATTGGATTTCCGGGATAATCCATATTTTTACAGCATAAACCTACACTAATATGGTTCTACAAGTCATTTTTCTAATTATTGCAGCAGCTTCAATAGCTTTATTCACTAAGAATATACGCAAAATTATCCGTAATATCAATCTCGGTAGAGATACAAATCGTTCTGATAAACCTATGGAGCGTTTAATTACTATGCTCAAAGTTGCATTCGGTCAATCCAAAATGACGAAAAAACCGCTTGCTGCCATTATGCACCTTTTTGTTTACCTCGGCTTTGTAATCATCAACTTAGAGGTACTCGAAATCATTATTGACGGTCTATTAGGTACACACCGAATTTTTGCAGCCCCTCTTGGCGGATTATACAATGTACTCATTGCTTCATTTGAGATACTCGCAGCTTTAGTTCTTCTTGCTGTAGTAGTATTTTACGCAAGAAGAAATATCATTAATCTGAAGCGTTTTAAAGGTGTAGAAATGACTAATTGGCCTAAGACGGATGCTAATGTCATTTTAATTGTTGAAGTCTTTCTAATGTCTGCATTTCTGCTCATGAATGCTGCCGACTATAAATTACAGCTCGCAGGTGCAACACATTATATCCAAGCGGGTTCTTTTCCTATCAGTAGCTTTCTTTTACCAATCTTACCCGATTCACAATCAGCACTAATCGCCATTGAGCGCTTCTGCTGGTGGTTTCACATTATCGGGATATTCGCATTTTTAAATTACTTGCCTTATTCCAAGCACTTCCATATTGTTTTAGCCTTCCCAAATACCTATTATTCAAATTTGGAGCCTAAAGGTGAGCTAACTAATATGGCTTCTGTAAGCAATGAGGTTAAAGCTATGCTCGACCCTTCTTTCATGCCAGAGCCTGTTGCTGAAGGTGCACGTTTTGGAGCAAAAGACGTTCAAGATCTGACATGGAAAAATTTAATGGATGCCTATACCTGCACAGAATGCGGGCGATGCACCTCTGCTTGTCCAGCAAATATGACTGGTAAACTACTCTCTCCTCGTAAAATCATGATGGATACCCGCGATCGATTAGTTGAGGTGGGAAACAATATCGATAAACATGGTAAAGATCATCAGGATGGAAAATCTTTACTCGATGATTATATCATTCGCGAAGAAATTTGGGCCTGCACCTCCTGCAATGCCTGCACCGATGCTTGCCCTGTAAACATAGACCCTCTTGCCATCATTGTGGAACTCAGAAGGTATTCGGTTATGGAAGAAGCACAAGCACC
>NZ_JBIIPN010000121.1:0-7907 GCF_044342615.1 Daejeonella sp.
GGGGGGATATTGATGTTAACAATTTTAAGGGGAGTCTGGAGACTCCCGATATTGTGTAATCCGTAGAGACGCTTCGCTTAACTCTACGGACAGTGCGTCTGGTACGGTGATAACACCGACCAGAGGGCCAACCAAAGGTCACCCAGTGACCCACCTAGTATCACAACCATAGCTCCACAAAAACAAACCATTTTCAAACTCAATTAATTATCAGTAATTTTGTTTCTTAATGAGATTCCTATCCCCCGGATTTTTATTTGCCCTTGTGACAATCGTCATTCCTATCCTTATTCATTTATTCAATTTCCGGAAATTCAAAAAGGTTTATTTCAGCAATGTGCGCTTTCTGAAAAATGTGGAGATGCAAACTTCTTCAAAGAGGCAGCTTAAAGATCGTTTAATTCTTGCATCAAGGATTTTAGGGCTTTCATTCCTCGTATTGGCTTTCGCAAGGCCATATATCCCGACTGCTTCCAAAGATAATTCGTTTCAAAATCAAGTTCTGAGTATTTATATTGACAATTCCTTTAGCATGGAGGCTCAGAATAAGGAAGGTACACTACTTGATGAGGCAAAACGTAGAGCCAAGGAAATTGCATCGGCCCATAGCCTGAATGATAAATTTCAAGTCCTTACTAATGATTTTGAAGGTAAAAACCAGCGTTTACTCTCTCTTGAAGAATTTCAAAATGCAATTGAAGAAATTGAAATTAGTCCCGCACGTAAAAACATAAATCAAATCATTTCCCGACAAAAAGAGGTTTTCTCGAAGGAGCCAAATTCGCGAAAAAGCGTTTATCTGATTTCAGATTTCCAGAAAAACATCCTCGGAGAGAATGCAATACCTGCAGATAGTTCCCTCGCAATCAGGTTGATACGAATAAAGTCAAATCCGCTGCCTAATATTTCCATCGACTCCATTTGGTTTAATTCTAGCATTCATAAGCCAGGCGATTTAGAGAAAGTAATTGTTAGGTTAAAAAATAGTTCGGAGGAGGATGCTCTGAATATCCCCATTAAACTCTTCATAAATAAAGAGCAAAAAGCCTTGGGAAGCCTTTTGATTAAAGCTAGGTCTACCGCTTTAGATACCCTAAGCTTTAGTGGGTTAAAAGCAGGTTGGCAGGAAGGGCATGTAGAAATTACCGATTTTCCCTTGATTTTTGATGATCACTTTTATTTTAGTTTTAAGGTGGAACAATCCATGCCCATCTTGATTATTAATGGTGCATCAGAAAATGCTTATTTGAATGCTTTGTTTAAATCCGATAGCTTTTTTCGCGTGACCAATAATCTTTCAGGGAGTGTAAATTATTCAGAATTAGATACTTACTCTTTGGTGATTTTAAATGAGTTGCCGGAGCTGAGCGCGGGACTATCGCAACAGCTGCAAGATTATTGCAAAAGAGGTGGCACATTGATGGTTTTCCCTAATTTGAAAGCTGATCAAGCGGGATTAAGAAATTTCCTTCAGGGACTAAATACCGACCTTCCAGAACAGGTAATTTCTAGGGAAGAGCGCTTAACATCCATTAATTTACAACATCCTCTTTTTGCAGGAGTATTTGATAAAAATATTCCCAAAATGGACTTACCATCCGTAAAAAAGTATTTAAAATTCTCTTCCTTAAGCAAAACAAATCGCAAAAATATTTTAGAACTGCCTGGAAATCAATTATTTTTGAGTGAATATGCTATCGGTACAGGAAAGATATATTTGTCGGCGGTAGCACTCAATGAAGAATCCAGCAATTTGCCTAAGCATGCCATTTTTGTGCCTATCATGTATCAATCGGCTTTAATATCTATCAGAAAGCAGCAGCTATTTTATGATTTAAATGCTGAAACATTGATCAATCTCCCTAAAATTATTCTAAACCCCAATCAGACGCTAAAACTCAGGAAAGAGTCCTATGAAACTATTCCAGATTTAAGGCAGAATGATCATTTATCACAAATTTTTGTTGAAAATCAAATAAGAGAAAATGGTCATTATCAATTATTTAAAGGCGATAGTTTGCTCGCTATTTTATCCTTTAACGATGCGGGGTCCGAATCTGATTTAAGCTATGCTAGCAATAATGAGATAAATGCTAATTTTGGGACTAATAAACCTGAAATGATAGAGCCAGAGCTAGCATCCATAGAAAATATGATAAAAAGTGTAAATCAGGGGACCTCATTATGGAAAGTTTGTCTGATATTAGCTCTTTTATTTTTCGCTGCAGAGATATTATTGATCCGTTTTTACAATAAAATACAAATTAAACCTCAAATAAATTGAAGAAATATTTAATTCAGTCGGCCACCATTTTACATCCTGAAAGTCCTTTAAACGGACAAACACTCGATGTTTTAATCAGCAATGGTAAGATTTCTGAAATTGCCCAGAAAATTGATGCTTCAGATAAGAATTTAATCATTATTGATGCAAAGGGACAGTTTCTATCACCTGGTTTTTTAGATATCAACGCCAATTTTGGAGAGCCGGGCTTAGAAACTAAGGAAGATATGGAAACTGGCTGTGCTACAGCTGCTGCCGGCGGATTTACAGCTGTTGCTTTGATGCCCAATACACAGCCTCCAATTCATTCGAAGGCGGAGGTTTCTTACCTAATGAACAAATCTAGAAACAACTTGGTGGATATTTTCCCAATTGGTTGTATAAGCCATAATCGCGAAGGGAAGGAATTGGCAGAAATGTTCGATATGAAAGACTCTGGAGCTATTGCTTTTTCGGATGGGAATAAGCCAGTATCAAATGCTGGATTGATGAGTCGGGCAATACTTTATACCAAATCATTTAATGGATTAATTTTTTCATACGCTGAGGATCAAGACATTGCGGCTAAGGGTAAAATGAATGAAGGAGTGATGAGTACTTTCCTAGGTATGAAAGGGAATCCTTCACTTGCTGAGGAATTAATGATTTCTCGCGATCTTTATTTAGCTGAATACAATGATGCTAGAATACACTTCAGTACGATTAGTACAGAAAGAAGTGTGGACTTAATCCGCAAGGCCAAAAAAGCAGGTGTGAAAGTTAGCTGTGATGTAGCGGCCCATCAATTAGTATTTACCGAAGAAAATTTAGAAGGTTTCGACAGCCAGTTTAAAGTTAAGCCACCTCTCCGCACCAAAGCTGATCAGAAGGCATTGATTGCGGGACTAAAAGATGGCACTATTGATGCTATTGTTTCACAACATACCCCGCATGAAATTGAGTTTAAAGATGTGGAATTTGAAATTGCTAGTTTTGGTATCATCGGACTCCAAACGGTATTGCCTCTGGCACTAAAATCAGGTTTAAGTCCCGAGCAAATTGTAGAAAAATTAGCCATCTCACCAAGAAAATTAATGGGAATTGAAATTCCATCTTTTGATTTAGGAATTTCTGCTAACTTTATACTTTTTAACCCCTTAGAAAAATGGACTTTGAATGAGGATTCGAATAAATCCAAATCATTTAACTCTCCACTTATGGGGCAGCAATTAACAGGCAAGGTGAATTTTGTTTGTAACAATGAACAATATTTAATCTCTTAAAAATCATATGAATACGAGTGTAAAAGAAGCCATGCTCTCTGCTTTAGCGCAGTTTGCTTCGGTAAATAATCAGGATCAAGATACTTTTTCGAAGGTGCTTGTATCGGTTTTTAGTTCGGACAAGGTTTATATGGAAAAGCTTGCCGCTATGGATGCCGCATTTGATGAAAATCCTATGTTTGAGGCTTTACGCGAACTCTTTTTCGATCTTTTATTGATTAATTTCTTTAATGAAGATGTGCGTAAGCTGGAGGAAGATTATTTAGAATCTCCCGAATGGGAACAAATTGAAGAGCAAACTATCGACCGTGGTACAGAGCTCCTCAATGTAATACTTTATTTGCAAGAGTGTCAGGATGAGGCAATTGAGCCTGAACTAAGTGATTTCTTGCGCGAATTTTTATTAGTGGATGAGGATGAATTCCAAGATGAACATCGTATCTATGAAGTAGTTATTGCTAATCAAATTCTTGTAGAGAGTAGCTTAAAAGAAGTTGCACGTGTAAGCTCCTCAATTCCAGAAGATTCTGAACTAAAAGAATTATTTTACCCAATGATTGGCTTTTTCAGAGATCCTGATCCCGTAGATGAGGATTTTAATGAATTTATCAAATATAGTGCAAACCCTGATTTCGACTCTGCCGTTTATGCTTTACTTATATCTTTTAACAATCAAAATTAAACAAACATGGAATTAACTAAACAAAACTTAAACAAAGAAGCTAGTACAAATGGTATTATCGTAGGAATTTTATCCTTAGTACTAGGAATTGTGGTTTTTTATGCAGCACCATCACTCTTAGGATCAATCGGATTCGGAATCGGATCAATGGTTGTATCAATTCTAATTTACGTTTTTTTCACGCTTGATTTAAGAAAGAAAATTGGTGGATTTTGGAGTTTTAGAGAGGCCTTAAAAGGAATTTTCCTAATGGCTTTTGTTGCAGGTTTACTTTATTCAGTAGTAAATTATGCTTTTTACAATTTTGTTGAACCACAAGCATATGAGAAAGTTGCTGGTTATATGGAAGCAGGAACAAGTAAAACCCTAGAAAATATGGGTATGGAACAAGACCAGATTGATGAAGCAATAAGTAAGCAGATGGAAGGAATAAAAGAACAGTACAACCCTACAGTAGGTCAATTTTTTAAGAACCTAGGTATTGCTGTGCTCGTGCAATTTGTGATGTCCCTAATTTTTGCAGCTATCTTTAAGAAAGAAGAACCTATTTTTGCTTCCGCAATAGAAGAGGAACAAGAATAATTTTATATTTGAAAAATAGCGTGCAGATTTTGTCAATTTTATTGATAAAATTTGCACGTTTAAATTAATCTTTAATCTCAAATCTAACGTCTTATATCAAACGTCTCACATCTCATATCTAACGTCTCACATCTCCCAATGAACATCTCCGTCGTCATCCCCCTTTACAATGAGGCAGAATCGCTGCCAGAGCTAACAAGCTGGATCGGCAGGGTGATGGATAAACATTCATTTAGCTATGAAATTATCTTAGTTGATGATGGAAGTAATGATGAATCATGGGAGGTAATTGAGCAGTTAAAAGTTGAAAATCCAGCTATTGTAGGAATTAAATTCAGACGTAATTATGGGAAGTCGGCAGCATTAAATGTTGGTTTTGAGGCCTGCCAAGGCGATGTAGTCATTACCATGGATGCCGATTTGCAGGATAGTCCCGATGAGATTCCTGAACTTTACAGAAAAATTGTAGAAGAGAAATATGACCTCGTTTCAGGTTGGAAACAAAAACGTCACGATCCACTGAGCAAAACCATCCCAACGAAACTTTTTAACCTTGCTACCCGCCGTATGTCGGGGATATATAACTTGCATGATTTTAACTGTGGATTAAAATCTTATCGTAAAGATGTTATTAAGAGCATTGAAGTCTATGGCGAGATGCACCGTTACATCCCCGTAATTGCCAAATGGGCGGGATTCAAAAAGATAGGTGAGCAGGTAGTAGAGCATCGTGCACGCAAATATGGCACGACAAAATTCGGCTTTAGTCGCTTTATAAACGGCTTTTTAGATCTTCTTTCCATATTTTTTGTAGGAAAATTTGCTAAGCGCCCGATGCACTTTTTCGGTACTATTGGTGCTTTATGCTTTCTTTTAGGTACCATCATGGCTTTGTGGATTATCGTTGAGAAATTATACCACATCACCATGCACATTCGCTATACGCGAGAAGTGGTTGATCAACCCTTGTTTTATATTGCGCTTGTTGCCATAATTGTAGGCTTTCAGTTATTTCTCACTGGTTTTATCGCCGAATTGGTTTCTAGAAATTCGACTGAAAGGAATGTTTATCAGATTGAAAAGACCATCTAAGTTCTATTGTGAATAAATATCCTAATTTGCTTAAATAAAAGCGTTTAACATGTTCTTTTCAATCATAATTCCACTTTATAACCGACCTCAAGAAATTGATGAGTTACTTCATACCTTAACACAGCAAACATATACTCAGTTTGAAGTGTTGATTATTGAGGATGGTTCTAAAATTGATGCTAAAGACATTGTTGACAGCTATGCTGATAGTTTAGATATTAAATATTTTTATAAAGAGAATGGTGGACAAGGTTTTGCGAGAAACTTCGGTTTTGAGCATGCTAAGGGCGATTATTTTGTAATTTTTGACTCTGACTGTCTTATTCCCATAGATTATTTAGAAATCGTTAAAAATTACCTTTTAGAGTATCCTTTAGACGCTTATGGCGGACCCGATGGTGCTCACCCTTCATTCACCCCAGTCCAAAAGGCGATTAGTTATTCAATGACTTCACCATTTACTACTGGCGGAATAAGAGGAAATAAAAAGCATATTGGGCAGTTTCATCCAAGAAGTTTCAACATGGGAATTTCGAGGGAAGTGTGGGAGCGTACTGGCGGATTTATACTTACACGCCTAGGTGAGGATATCGAATTTAGTATTCGCATCCAATCCATGGGTTTTAAAATAGGTTTAATTCCCGATGCGATAGTTTTTCATAAACGCAGGACAGATTTAAAGCAATTTTACAAGCAATTGCACTTTTTTGGACGGGCAAGAATTAATATTTATAAACACTTTCCATCTGAGTTGAAAATTGTGCATTTTTTTCCGGCATTATTTACTCTTTTTTTGCTTCTTAGCTTGATATTAAATGCTTTTAGCCAACCTTTGGCCGAATTTTGTAATACATTGATCGCAATTTTTATTTTGTTGATATTTTTTCACTCTTGGAATGTAAACAAATCAGCAAAAGTTGCATTTTTGAGCATTGCTGCATCCTTCGTGCAGCTCACTGCCTATGGCTTAGGTTTTATGCAGGATTTTTGGAAGAGAATAATTTTAAGAAAATAAGAATATATGGATCAGCGGATGTCTGTGAGTGTTATTTTGTCGGATGCCTGGGAACTAGCAAAAAGAAATATTTGGATTTTGCTCGGTTTTACTATCGTTCAATTTCTGTTTATTTTAACAATAACTGGGGTATTGGGTGTGGTTTTGGGAGGTGGCTCCGGGACTGCCGCCCTCATTCAAAATGTGGTTCTTAGCTTGTTCGATGCGTTCTTTACCGTCGCATTTTACCAGGTATTTTTTAAGTTAATTGATGATGATGATCATCCAGAACTGCCTGATTTTGTGCCCAATTTATTGAAAGCAGTCAACTTTTTGATTGTTAAACTGATCGTGGGATTGATTCTTGTGGGTATCATTGCCATTATCAGCTCCATCTATTTTATTAATACCCCCGAAATTGATACTAGCCAGCCTTTCAGCTGGGAACTATTGCCAGTATTCATCCTAATTGCTATTCCCATCATTTTTTTTACCATCCGTTTTTGCTTTGTGGTATGTTTCATAGTAGATCAGGAATCAGGTTCATCAGAGGCAATTAGTCAGAGTTGGACCCTTACCAAAGGACATTTTTGGTTTATCAGCTTGCTGTTTTTGGTTATGTTGGGACTTAATATTTTGGGTGCGATGGCGCTGTTTATCGGACTATTATTTACCGTTCCTTTCTCAAGTATAATTCTGATCATTGCATATCGTCATTTGGTAAATAATTATACTGATGAAGAAGAAATTATGTTAAACGATCCGGAGGATAAGGATGGGGATTAAGTCTTTTTTAGCAAAACCTATTGCCGCACTCGCGGTAAAGCAGATTGAAAAGTGGAAAAAAAATCCCCTTGAGGCTCAAAAAAAGGTTTTTACACATTTAATCTCCAAAGCGCAAAACACAGCTTTTGGCAAGGATCATTCCTTTTCGGAAATTAAAAACTACCAAGATTTTAAGAAAAATGTACCCTTAGCAGATTATGAAGAACTACGCACCTACATTGATCG
>NZ_JBIIPN010000023.1:0-25246 GCF_044342615.1 Daejeonella sp.
TGAATTCGATTCCTCCAAGATATATTATTCAGAATCTTCCTGCAATCATTAAAAAACATAATATCCATTAAATATGAACCCCGTAGGGACAGGTCGCGACCTGTCCTTTTTTGTAAAAACATTAAGGAAAAATTAAAGCTTTCAAAAGCATAAAAGACGATTATAAAAATTGATTTTCTATAATAACAGAAAATCAATTTTTGTAATCGATGTAAACTCTAAGGACAGTGGGCGGTTTTAACGAAGGTCCCTCACCTGCGGAAGGGCAGGTTTCGGGATGACATCGATTTAAAGTTCAAATTGATTTTTTAAAAACGTCATGTACCTCCCCATCTCAACGTATTTAAATGCCATGCACCTGTCATCCCGAACGTTTAAGAAATTATGAAAAATTAAGATTGAAACGTCTAGAAATTTAGATACGCTTCCTTAATGTTAAAAAAAGATGTTATTCTTGAATTGGACAGGTCGCGACCTGTCCCTACGAGGATAAAAAAAGAAAATTATAAATCAAAAAGATGTTTTTCAGCATGATAAGAAGAACGAACCAATGGTCCGCTTTCCACATATTTGAAACCCATTTCTAATCCAATAGCTTTATACTTATCAAATTGCTCTGGAGTAATCCAGTCAATTACAGGATGGTGTGTACGTGAAGGTTGCAAATATTGGCCCAAAGTAAGAATATGAACACCCACTGCTAAAAGATCTGCCATGGCCTCTAAAACATCCTCCTCGGTCTCGCCAAGTCCGAGCATAATGCCAGATTTTGTCCTTAACCCAGCCTCATTAATTCGGCGTAAACATTCTAAACTACGATCATATTTTGCTTGAATACGAACTTCTTTAGTCAGGCGACGAACGGTTTCCAAATTATGAGAAACCACTTCAGGACGGGTTTCGAGTACACGATCTAAATTATCCCAAATACCTCTAAAATCTGGCAGAAGGGTTTCTAGCGTGGTTCCAGGGCTTTCCTTACGGATAGTATTTATTGTTTCAGCCCAAATGGTAGAGCCCCCATCTTTCAAATCATCACGATCTACAGAGGTGATCACACAGTGTTTAACCTGCATTAATTTAACCGAATTAGCCACGCGGTTAGGCTCATCTGTATCAACCGCCAAGGGCCTTCCTGTAGCAACTGCACAAAAAGAACAAGAACGTGTACAAATATTTCCCAAAATCATAAAAGTTGCTGTGCCGGCTCCCCAACATTCGCCCATATTCGGACAATTACCACTTTCACAAATGGTATGAAGTTTATGAGTATCTACTAAGCTGCGAACATGCGCATACTCTTTTCCGACAGGAAGCTTCACGCGAAGCCAATTTGGCTTGCGTTGCATTTGATTAACTGGGATAACCGGTAATTCGATCATAAAGCAAAAGTAAAGAATTTTAGGAAGATTTAATCGTCAAATACATAGTTCCTTAATTTTGACAATTGAGTGTTATTCTTGGAGATAATATTTAAAAGGATTGCCCCACACTCATATATTTATTTATTTTTGATTAACAAATTTTAAGAATCCCCATGGCAACAATAGAAACAATATACCTAGGCGAGCTAAGAACAGAGGCAAAACATATTTTATCGGGTGATAAAGTAGTTACAGATGCCCCTTTAGACAATCAAGGCAAAGGTGAAGCATTCTCACCTACAGATTTAATGTCGGCATCATTAGGGAGTTGCATGTTTACCATTATGGGAATTGCTGCTAGAGAACATGGATTTAATATTGATGGAACTACCTGCTCCATCACAAAAATTATGGCTGCCGATCCAAGAAGAGTGAGTGAAATTCAGATTAATTTCAATTTCCCAGTGATTAATTACAGCGACAAACAAAAATTAATCCTTGAAAAAGCAGCTATTAATTGTCCCGTAGCCAAAAGTTTACACCCCGACCTTATTCAAAAGGTCAGCTTTAATTTCAAAGACTAAAAAAAAAATAGGATTTAAGATATCTGTTCCGCCAAATCTTCAGCTGAAATCTCACCATGTGAAGTTTCATAGATGCATTCTCCATTTTTAATCAGAAGCATTTGTGGAGATTCGTGGTGTACATTGAACTGTTCGGCGATTTTATTAGAAATATCTCTAAAACTAATCAGATCAAGAAAGTAGACTGGAGTGCCTTCAGGAATTGAATCCCACTCCTGTTCAAACCTTTTTTTAGCCATCATACTCACAGAACAACGCGTACTATGCTTAAAAATTACGCTATATCCTTCAGAATTGGCGATGTGCGATAATTGTTCAAGTTTGTCTAATGCTAACCAGGTCATGTTTTAAATAATAATTGTGGTGCAAAAATATTGATAAAAGGAGAATATCCGGTCAGATGACCGTAAAATTGATTTACTATAAAAGCAAAACAGATTAACGTCTAGACTTTGGATAAGTGCCATAGGCTGGGCATAGCTTTGAGGAACAAGCCTGCAAAACTGTAGTCGCTATAAATAAGCACATTAGCCCGATGATTAATTTTCTCATATTGTAATATTTCAAAGGTCATGAATTAAATTCAATAATCAAATTTATTTTATTTAACGCAAAGAAGACTGTATTTCGGCCATCAAAATAGCTGTTATGGCCGCTTCTTCCCCCTTATTTCCATGTTTGCCACCAGCACGATCCATTGCTTGTTGCAAATTATCTGTGGTTAATACGCCAAAAACGACTGGTTTATTGTGTTTAATCGAAACATTTGACACACCATTTGCTACCGCATCACAAATAAAGGTAAAATGAGGTGTTTCTCCTTGAATAACACAACCTAGACAGATAACAGCATCCATTTTTTTATTGGATAGCAAAATATCTGCACCAGATGTAAGCTCATAACTTCCAGGAACCTTAATTGTTTGGATATCGTCTTCTTGAGCCCCATGCTTTAAAAGCGCTAAATAGGCACCTTCGTATAATGCACCAGTAACTTGGGCATTCCACTGGGAAACAATGATTCCGAATTTATAGCCTTTCGCTGAAGGAACATCAATGTGAGAAAAATCAGAAAGACTCTTTATGTTAGTAGCCATGGCTCAAAATAATAAATGGCCATTAACGGAATATCCGGTAATGGCCATTTGAGAATGTATAATTATTGCTGTGCTTCAGCACGAGCAATGTAAGAATCAATGGTTGCAGCTTCAGCGCTTTCAGAAAAATCAGTTCTGATTTTGTTATAAGCCTCTGCAGCTGATTTGAAATCTTTTTGCTCTTCGTAAACTAAGCCTAGTTTTTTAAGGAACATCGGACTAGTTAAAGTATTCGGACTTTTATCAGCCGCTTTCTTGTAAAAAGTAATCGCTTTTGAGTAATCCTTAAGCTCGCTGTAGGCATCGCCAAGCATTCCTAATACAAGAGGATCAATTACAGGACTACCAGTGCTACTATATTTTCCTAAAGCATCAACTGCCTTTTGAAACTCGCCTTTTTGCAAGTATAAACCGCCAAGGTATGCATTAGCAAGGTTTGCAGATTTCGTATTTGAATACTCATCAACAATCTTTTCCAAACCTGGATAAGATCCGTCGCCAGCAATAGCCTTATCCTTTAGAGAATCAATTGCCAAATATTCTTCTGCCTTATAAATTTCGTTGGCTGCCTTCTCTGCTCTTGGAGCTAAATAGAAATTTTGGTATCCAACGTATAAAAGTACTAAACCAATAATGGCAGCAGCAATTACAGCAAGGCTCTTTGCATTTTCTTGAACAAATTTGCCTGTTTTTCCAAACTGATCCTCAGCTTGTGGAATGTTATCTTTTTGATCTTTAGACATTGGTATTTTAAAAATTGTGAAATTCGCAATAAAATAATCCCGCAAAAATACATTTTTCAGTCTAAGTTTCAACTTTTAAATGAATAGAATCATTTATTTAAATAAGAAATGCCTCTACGAAGGCTAGAATGATTTTATTAGCATAAAATCTAAATCTTTTTTATTGGCCCAAAAAATCCAAGAATTGCAAAATTAAGAAAGCAAAAGAGTAAATTTGCTGTTTAGCGTTCTGTATAAGCATCCCTATGTGGCTCCAAAAATTATCAGTAATAAATTTCAAGAATTATTCTGAAGCTGAATTAAGCTTTTCGGATAGTGTAAATGCCTTTACAGGAAATAATGGCGCCGGAAAAACCAATATTCTAGACGCCATACATTACCTCTCTCTATGCAAAAGTTTTTTCAATCCTATTGATAGTCAGCAGATTAAACAAGGTGAAGATCTCTTCATGATTCAAGGTACTTTTCAAAAAGATGAAAAGGAGGAAGTGATTTATTGTGGATTAAAGCGCAATCAGAAAAAGAAATTTAAGCGTAATAAAAAAGAGTATCAGCGTCTCGCAGATCATATTGGTATTTTTCCTTTGGTGATGATTTCTCCCAATGATATTAGCCTGATTATTGAAGGTAGTGAAGAGCGCCGAAAATTTATTGACAATGTCATATCTCAAACAGATGGTCAATACCTCGACGAGTTGATTAGCTATAACAAGAGTCTCATGAACAGAAATGCACTACTTAGGCAGATAGCAATTTCTGGGAAATATGATCCTTCATTGATGGAAATCTATGATGAGCAGCTGATTAATTCAGGGAACAAAATTTTTGAGAAGCGGAAATCGTTTATGATTGAGTTTCGCGAGATTTTCAATAAACACTACCAATACCTCAGCGAAGATGCCGAACAGGTAGAATTGGTTTATGATTCACCACTTTTAACAAGCAGCTTTTCTGACATTTTACGTAAAAATATAGAGCGCGACCGGATTCTGGAGCGTACTTCAAGTGGTATTCATAAGGATGAATTGAGTTTTACCATCCATGGGATGGTTCTTAAAAAATTTGGTTCACAAGGGCAACAGAAATCGTTTTTAATTGCCCTCAAGCTCGCCCAATATACCTTTCTTCACAAACTAAAAGGCTTTGAGCCACTTCTGCTTTTGGATGATATTTTTGACAAATTAGATGATGCAAGGACTACCAAGTTAATGAAAATGGTATCCGACAAGGATTTTGGGCAAATTTTTATTACCGATACGAGTAGAAAACGGATAGAAGCTATTTTTAGCACTCTGAATGTACCGGTAAATATTGTGGACATCGAAAAGGGAGCAATTGTTGCATAATTTTATAATTTAAAGCCAGCAATAAACTATGAGCCGCACAAACGACAGATCATTAAAAGACGCCATTGAGCAAATGCTTCAGGTTTATAAGCTGCGTAGAAAAGTGGATGAAACCGCTCTGATCGTTGCTTGGCCAGAAATGATGGGAAAGGCAGTTGCCAATCGTACAAAAGACATTTTTATTCGCGATCGAAAATTATTTATCCGTTTGGAGTCGGCAGTAATTAAAAATGATTTGATGATGATGCGCTCAGATATCATCGAAAAAATGAATGAACGTGCCGGAGCGAGTATTATTGATGAGATAATATTTCTTTAATTTATCGTTTACGCTCGTTATAATTCTTTACTAGAAGATAGTATAAAACCGTCATGAAAAAGGCAATTGAGAATGCCTTGAGCGCAAATAAATAATCCAAATTGGTATCCCAACCACCCAAATACGAAACTGTACCCGGGACAATCAGCATCACCAAAAAAAAGATAAGGTAGCGGGTTTGGAAAATTTTCATTTTTTGATTTTAATAATCGCCCTGAAGGTTTTTAATATCCCTCAGGGCGAAATATAATTTTATTAGAAACGCTCAAATGCGGTGAAGAAAAAGCTTCCTTCAATCTGTGCATTTTCGTCAGAATCAGATCCGTGAATTGCATTCGCATCAATAGATTTTGCGTATTTATTACGGATTGTTCCAGGCTCTGCCTTTGATGGATCAGTCGCGCCAATTAAATTACGGAAATCTTCAACAGCATTATCTTTTTCAAGAATTGCCGCTACAATCGGTCCCGAAGACATAAAATCAACTAAATCCTTGTAAAAAGGGCGTTCGCTATGAACCGCATAAAACTGTCCTGCGATATCCTTACTTAAGCGAGTGTACTTTAAAGCAATCACTTTAAATCCGCCTTTAATAATATCATCCAAAATAGCTCCGGTGTGGCCATTGGCTACAGCATCGGGCTTAATCATTGTAAAAGTTCTGTTCGTTGCCATCTTATTATTTGAAAATTGGTGCAAAAGTACAGCTAATTAATCAAAGGCTAAAGGATTTTAAAAAATCAGACCAACAAAATCAGTAATTTTAATAGCTTTGCATTCCTTTTGATCTCACATGTTGGAAATAAGCCATTTAAAAGAATTTTTAGATACACCTAAACGCATTGTTATCACTACGCATCCCAAGCCGGATGGTGATGCAATGGGCTCATCTTTGGGTTTATACAACTATTTGATCCAGAAAGGACATCAAACTCAGGTAATTACTCCTACCGACTATCCAAATTTCTTGCATTGGATGCCCAATAATTCGGAAGTGATTGTATTCACTGAAGAAGTGGAAAAGTCGAAAAGCCTTGTTGCGCAAGCGGATATCATTTTCTGTTTAGATTTTAATTCGCTATCCAGAATTTATGAGATGGGCGATTTGGTACGTGAATCCAATGCTAAGAAAGTGCTTATTGATCATCATTTAGAGCCTGAAGGTTTTGAAGATTTTCGATTATGGAACACCGGTGCTTGCGCCACTGCACATTTAGTCTATGAGTTTATTGTGGATGTTATGGGCGATCGCGAGCTTTTAAATAAAGATATTGCCTCTTGCTTGTACACCGGAATCATGACTGATACAGGATCTTTCCGTTTTAGATCTACAACAGAGCGTGTGCATCAAATTGTGGCCGATTTAATTGCTGCAGGAGCAGACAACACGCTCATTCATCAATTGGTGTATGATGATTTCTCGCTTAGCCGACTACGCTTCTTAGGCCATTGCCTATTGAATAAACTGGAAGTCTTGCCCGAGTATAATACCGCCATCATTGTAATTACCAAGGAAGAGTTAGAGCAATTTGATGTAAATACAGGTGATACCGAAGGGATTGTAAACTATGCGCTTTCCATCAGTGGAATACGTTTAGCAGCCTTAATTATTGAACGTCAGGATGTTGTAAAACTATCTCTACGCTCAACGGGTGATTTTCCTGCAAATGAGATCTGCAAAAAATATTTTAGTGGTGGGGGTCATAAAAATGCATCGGGAGGAATATCAAATGAAAAAATTGATGCGGTAAGGGAAAAGTTTAATGTAATTTTGCCGGAATATAAATCTCTTTTAGTAAAATAGCAGATTGAATATAATGAATTTTAACGTAAATAACAAATAAATAACACACGAATAAACCCAAAAAGAGGAAAATAAGCTTTAAAAGAGCGAATTAACTCATTAAAAACAAATGTATATCTCAAGATGAAAAAATTAGTAATCGTATTAGGGCTTGCAGTTACGGGATTAACCGCCTGCAACAATTTCGAAAAAGGTGAAGGGGACATGTTGTACAAAGTCCACACCGACAAAGCTGGTGAAACCATTCAAGAAGGTGACTTCATCGCTTTCAAAGCGATTGAAAAAACCGAGGGTGATTCTGTATTGTATAGTTCATATGATTATGATCGTCCTTCTTTAATGATTAAAGAAAAATCTGTGTTCAAAGGTGATCTTTTTGCTGCTCTTGGACTTTTAAGTGAAGGTGATAGTGCAACATTCAAAATCAACATCGATTCAATGGTTCAGAAAATGGGTCGCCCGATGCCATCAGATACAACTAAAAAATACTTAGTTTATACCATTAAAATCGATAAAGTTATTCCAAAAGGTAAATTAAACGATAGCCTTTTCCGTGGAAAGATTGATGAGTATTTAAAGGCAGAAATGGATTTAGCTAAATCTAGCGAGGCTAAAAAAGTAAAAGCTTATGTTGCTTCAAAGAGCTTAAAGCCAACAGTTAGTGCTTCAGGTTTAAATTATGTAATCTCTAATCAGGGTAGTGGTGCAAAAGCTAATGTTGGAGATACAGTTATGGTAAATTATACAGGAATGTTCTTGAGCGGTAAGGTATTTGATACTAGCTTAGCTGAGGTTGCTAAAAAGGCCGGTACATTCAATCCACAGCGTCCTTATGAGCCTCTTAAACTTCCTGCTGGAATGAATAGCTCAATCCCGGGATTTGAAGAAGGATTATTGTTATTATCAAAAGGTGCTAAAGCAACTTTAATTATCCCTTCAAACTTAGCTTATGGAGAGCAAGGAAATCAAGGTATTCCTCCATTCACTCCGCTAATTTTTGAATTGGAAATGGTAAATATCATCCCAGCTAAAGCAGCATTAGCTCCTCCACCTCCACCAGTACCTGCAAAGAAATAGTTTATTCAATAAACACACATAAAAAAACCTTTCAGGATATCCTGAAAGGTTTTTTTTTATGAAATTAGAATTAAGAATCTGAATTATAATCTAGAGGCGCTAGCCATTACATCTTTGTAATATTGCTCATAAATGGGAACAATAAGGCTCAATTCGAACTCTTTAGCACGATTTAGCGCCCCTTCTTTAAAAGTAGCTAGTTTTTTATCATCCTCCAAGATAAATATAGAATGAGCCGCCATCGACTCAATATCTCCTACTTTATCCATAAATCCGGTGACGCCATTGATATTCAACTCTGGCAACCCGCCGGCATCAGAAGTAATTACAGGCACCTTACAAGCCATCGCCTCCAAAGCTGCTAAACCAAAGCTCTCTGATTCTGAAGGCATTATAAATAAATCGGCAACAGATAGAATTTCTTCTACCGCATCTTGCTTTCCTAAAAAGCGAACATTATCGCAAATTTCAAGGTCACGACAAAGTTGTTCACAATAAACACGCTCAGGTCCATCGCCTACCATCAACAGTTTTGAAGGAATAACTTTTTGAATTTTTTCGAAAATATGTACTACATCTTGCGTTCTCTTTACTTTTCTAAAGTTGGAGGTATGAACAATCACACGTTCATTATTGGGTGCAATTGCCAATTTAAAATGATCTTTAGCTTTTAGGTTAAAACGCTCTAAATCAATAAAATTGGGAATAACTTTAATATCTTTATTAACCTCAAAATGCTTGTAGGTATCTTCTTTTAGATTTTCTGATACGGCGGTAACACCATCCGACTGATTAATAGAAAAAGTTACAACCGGTTTATATGTTGGATCTTTCCCTACGAGAGTAATATCGGTGCCATGCAGGGTAGTAACTACTGGAATATGAATTCCGAATGTTGCCAAAATTTGCTTGGCCATAAATGCAGCAGAAGCATGCGGAATGGCATAGTGAACATGTAATAAATCCAGTTTCTCAAAGCGTACCACATCAACTAGCTTACTCGCCAAAGCAAGTTCATAAGGTGGATAATCGAACAATGGATAATTAGATACCGAAACCTCATGATAATAAAGGTTTTCGGAAAAGAAGTCGAGTCGCGCAGGTTGCCTGTAAGTAATAAAATGCACTTGGTGACCATTATCAGCGAGGGCCTTCCCTAATTCGGTGGCAACCACCCCACTACCTCCAAAGGTAGGATAACAAACAATTCCAATTTTCATAGTGGGTTTATCCAAAGTACAAAGTTAGTAAAAATGCATTGAATAGCGGTAAAACAAGAATACCCGCTTTAAAGGCAGGTATTCAATAAATTTAATTCTACTGTGCCTGAAGGGCAACATGCAAAAATCAGGTCGAAAATTGTTCCAAAATTTGAATGACTATTCTACTTTATCAGATTTTGAAGCAATGGCCTGATTACCAATAGCTTCATAAATTACATCTTGAATTCGGCTGCGAATATTGAGATCTAATAATTTTGTACTTACCCCTGGGTTAACTCGATTAGACAAGAAAATATAAACTAATTTATACTTCGGATCTACCCATACACAAGTTCCTGTATAACCTGTATGTCCAAAAGTTTGAGGTGATGCCAATTTAGAAGGATATCCTTTGCTACTTTCTGGATCCCAGCGATCAAAACCTAGTCCCCTACGGCTCACATCCGATTGTTTAGCTGTAAACATGTCAACAGTGGCCGCTTTAAAATATTCCGTTCCACCATAAGTGCCTTTGTTTAAAAGCATTTGATATAAAATAGCTAAATCATTGGAGCTAGAGAAGAGTCCCGCATGTCCCGAAACACCCCCTACCATAGCTGCGCCCTGATCGTGAACATAACCCTCTAACAAGGTTTTACGGAAAACTTGATCATCTTCTGTGGGAATAATTTCTTGCTTAGAGAAACGTAACCTCGGATTAAAGCCGGCTCTTGTCATTCCCAAAGGCTTATAAAATTGTTCCATCACATAATTTTCAATAGGCTTGCCTGATTGGCGTTCCACCATTTCTTTCATAAAATACATGCTAAGGTCGCTGTAAACATATTTTCCGCGATTAGCTAGGCCTGAATTAAGCATTTGCGGCCACATCACCTCGGCAAAATAGGACTTCCTCATGTAAAAATTATCGGCTGCCTTTGTTGGAAACGCTGCTGTTGAATCGCGGCTGTAATCCGTTTCAAGCATGTTTTTATAGAAAGGGATGAATGGTACGAAGCCCGCTTGATGAAGCATTACCTCACGGACAGAAATGTCCTTTTTATTGGTATTTCGAGCCCTTGGAATATAGGCGCCAATTGCAGTATCCAACTTTAGTCTTTCTTGCTCAAAAAGGCGCATCACGGCCATGGTTGTGGCTGATGTTTTGGTCACGCTGGCAAGATCATAAATATCATTAATCCTAGTAGGTGTTTTATCTGTATAAGTTCTAGTGCCAAAAGCTTTGTTATAAATTACTTTTCCATCCAAAACCACCATGACTACCGCGCCCGGAGCAGCCTTTGCTTGAATAGCTTCAGCAGCAATTTCATCAATTCGCTTTAATGCAGCACTATTGATGCCCAATTCCTCTGGGATAGTATATTTTAACCTGCTTGCTAGGGTTTCAAAGCCAGAACCGGACTTGAATTTGGCTGAGATATTTTTCTCCAATTTTGAGATAGCTCCTATACCCCCAAAAATTAGCTGAGCTGATAAATTAGATGAAAGTGCTGATTTTTTCTCTGTCCAAACAATGGGTGCATTTAAATCATTCAATAATTTTAAGCTCTGCACATCGCCAGAAAGGCTTACAATTAATTGTTTGTTCTCTTGTAAATCTAATAGCAAGGGCAGAGTACGTGGATCATTCAGCGACTGGTCGGTAATCTGAACAATTACTGTATTGAAAAATTTGAGGTCGTCATTTAGTTCATCGAAAGTAGTTGGATTAAACTTATAATTCAAGGATTCGAAAGGACGAATTGCGCTATATTTAGTAGAAATACTATCAAAATCTGAAGCAAAAGCAGAGCCAATATTTACACTTGCAATATTTAAATCCTGCAGATTCTTTAGAGGAATAATTCCCTTCTCATTATTTAGTAAAACACTAGATTTCTCTATATTTTTTTCCTCCCTCACTAAGGCTTTGTTTTGAAGATGTTCAACTGTTTGTGCACAAGCAGAAACAGATAAAGAAACTAGCAGACAAAAAGCAGGCAGAGTATAAGTAACTCTGAATAAATTACTTAGCATAAACTTTTTCACCATTTAAAAATGTTTTTAAAACTTTTGTTTTGAATAAATTAGCTGCATCAGCCTTCATTAGATCTTGATCTAGGATTATGAAATCTGCAAACTTTCCAGCTTCTAAGCTACCCTTTTCTTTTTCTTCAAAATTTCCTTTTGCCGCCCAGATGGTCATCCCGCGAATAGCCTCTTCACGGCTCAAAGCATTTTCCATTTGAAAACCATTTTGAGGATAGTCTTTCTGATCTTTTCGCACCACTGCGGCATAAAAAGTAAACATGGGGTTAATATCCTCCACCGGAAAATCAGTCCCTAATACCAACCAACCATTTTGATCTAGCAATTGCTTAAAAGCATAAGCGCCCTTAATACGCTCAGAACCTAGTCTGTCGGCAGCCCAATACATATCAGAAGTAGCATGAGTGCTTTGAACGGAAGGAATCACACTATTATTACCGAAGAGCTTAAAATCTTTTTGGTTAACTACCTGAGCATGCTCTATACGCCAACGAGCATCGTTTTTGCCCTTTAATACTCTGCCATAAATAGATAAAATTTCACGATTTGCTGAGTCGCCAATAGCATGTGTATTCATTTGGAAGCCTTTTTCAGCGATTTTCTTGGCCACCTCCTCAAAATGAGTCTTTGCACTCAATAAAAAGCCGGAAGTTCCTGGTTTATCTGAATATGGCTCTAAAAGACTAGCGCCACGTGATCCCAATGCACCATCCATATAAACTTTAAATGATCTTATGTTTAGTCGGTCGGTTTTAACAGCTCCATTTTTAAAAAGATAGTCATAATTAGCCGGATTGTCTGAAAGCATACCGTAAATACGCATTTTAAGCTGATTGTCTTTTTGCAGCTCCGAAATTATGGGAATAAGTTCGTGACTAATACCGCAATCTGTTACGGTTGTAAGTCCCACAGCAAAACAATTTTTCTGTGCATCCAACAGTGATTCGCCAATTTGTTTAGTCGTTGGTGCTGGAATTTTAGCGTTTACAAGGCTTTCGGCATTATCGATTAATATTCCTGTTAATTTACCTTGAACAGTTTCAATTTCGCCACCCTCAATTTTCTGATTAGGCTTTATCCCAGCTAGGTCGAGAGCAAATTTATTAGCAATGGCTGCATGACCATCCACGCGTGATAAAATTACTGGTCTATCTGGGAAAATCTCACTAAGCTTCTGATTATCAGGAAATTCTTTGTTCGGCCAGTCGTTCTGATCCCATCCTCTACCAATAATCCAGCCTTCAGGATTTTCAATGCTAAAGTCTTTTAATTTGTCGAGAATTTCTTCCCAACTATTTGTCCCAACCAAATTTGCATTTTGCAAACCAGCCCCATAGCCATAAAAATGAGCATGCCCATCAATAAAACCTGGGAATATCGCATTACCTTCCGCATCGAGCGTTTCACCTTGATATTTACTCAAAATATCTTTTGATGTTCCTACTTCTAGGATTTTGCCATCTTTTACCGCGAAAGCCTCTGCAACAGTAAATTGACTATCAACGGTATAGACTTTCCCATTGTGAACAATTAGGTCGACGGATTTTTGTGAGCTACAGGAAAATAAAAAGATAGTGCTTAGCACCCAAAGTATATTCTTTGCCATTGTATTTAAAATGATTGATGATTTAATGGTAAATATAAATCATGTACTGCGAATTTTGGCTTTAAATTGAAATAATTCAATCTTTAAGGCTATTGTATGAGAAAAAGATGAAATTTGATTAGGATTATCCACATTATACACGCTTAAGCCTAAAAGACCTTATCTTTGTATGTTGAAAGCCGAGGATTAAAAAAAATCATTTTTACAAGTCGTTTTCAAAAAAATTAGAATGTAACAGAGTGCACCAAGGTGTATCCAAGAAATAAAGGAATATTTTGTCTGATATCATACAACTTTTACCCGATTCGGTTGCCAATCAAATTGCTGCAGGCGAGGTGGTTCAGAGGCCTGCATCGGCGCTGAAGGAGCTTATTGAAAATGCGATTGATTCGGGCGCCGATAAGGTTCAAATACTTATTAAGGATGCCGGCAAATCACTCATTCAAGTGATTGATAATGGCTGTGGGATGAGTATGACTGATGCACGTATGTGCTTTGAGCGTCATGCCACCTCTAAAATTCGTAAGGCCGAAGATCTTTTTGCTATTCGCACCATGGGCTTTCGAGGTGAAGCGATGGCTTCTATTGCTGCTATTGCACAGGTGGAATTAAAAACTAGGCGTCATGAGGATGAGTTAGGGACCTGTATCCGCATCGAAGGCTCAGAAATTATAAGTCAGGAGCCTGTTTCAACCATGCCCGGGACCAGCATCAGTGTCAAAAATTTATTTTACAATACTCCGGCGCGACGTAATTTCTTGAAAGGGAATCCGGTTGAAATACGCCATATTAATGATGAATTTCAGCGTGTTGCCCTAGCTAATCCAGAAATATTTTTCACTCTTCATCACGATGGAAACGAGGTTTTCCATTTACCCAAAGGCAGCCTTAAGCAACGAATTATCCATCTTTTTGGCAATGCATACAACCAAAAATTAGTCCCGGTTGAAGAAACAACATCCATTATCGAGCTCAAAGGCTATATCGGTAAGCCAGAATTTGCTAAGAAAACAAGAGGCGAGCAGTTCTTTTTCGTCAATAATCGTTTTATTAAAGACCCCTACTTAAATCATGCCGTTTTAAATGCTTTTGAGGAGGTTCTTAGTACCGACAGTTATCCACTTTACGTGCTTTTCATCGACATCGACCCTGCTAAGATTGATATCAATGTACATCCCACAAAAACGGAGATAAAATATCAAGATGAAAAAGCAATTTATGCTATCATCCGCTCAGCGGTAAAACGCTCTCTAGGGCGTTATAATATAAGTCCCACGCTCGATTTCAATCAAGAAACCGGCTTTAGCCAAATGATTAGCCACAAAGCTCCCGAAGATATTGTGCCTCCAGCCATTTCATTTAATCCAGACTTTAACCCCTTTTCTAATGAGAGAAAAGAGCGTGAAATCCCGTTTTTAAGAAATAATCAGGAAGAAAGAAAAACCATCAGTAAAAATTGGGGCTCATTATATGAAATTGTTGATCCTGAGGCACATCAAAGCGGATTAGAACTCGATACTAATCGTCAGGTAGAAATTGAAAATAAGGTTTTAAAAGGTGTTGGAAAGCAAATATTTCAGCTACACAATCGTTTTATAATTTCGCAGATTAAGTCGGGATTTATGCTCATCGACCAGCAAGCGGCACATGAGCGTATTTTGTTTGAACGATTCCTCCAGCACCTTGAAAGCAGACAAGGAGCAAGTCAGCAGAGTTTATTCCCACAAACAGTTACTCTCAATTCTGTTGATTTTGAGCTAGTTAAAGAGCTTTTAAACGATATTCAATCTTTAGGTTTTCAAATTCGTGAGTTTGGGAAAAACACCTTAATTATTGAAGGAGTGCCAGCAGATATTGGGACAAACATCAACGAATTAGAGATATTAGAGCATCTATTAGAGGGGTTTAAGAATAATCAAAGTGCTCTAAAACTAAATAAACGTGAGAGTTTGGCGCGCGCGCTAGCACGGAATACAGCTATCAAATCCGGACAGCAGTTAAGTCCCGAAGAAATGAATGCCCTCATCGACGAGTTATTTGCATGCGAAATGCCAAATATTTCACTTAGTGGAAAGCCGGTAATCAGTACCTTTACTTTAGAAGAATTATTACAAAGATTTGAAAAATAAGACCAGCGAATTTTAATATGATGCCATTTGCCAATACGCCAACAGTAGTTAAAAATCTGCTTATCATCAACATCATTTTTTATGTTGCAACGATGATGTTTGGCGGACCAATGATGACGCAAGTGTTAGGCGTGCATTATTTTGATGCTCCCAACTTTAAAATTTGGCAGGTGATTACCTATATGTTCATGCATGATTATTCATCGCTGTTTCATATTCTCTTCAATATGTTTGCCTTATACACATTTGGCTCATCTTTAGAATACATTATGGGATCGAAGCGTTTCTTAAACTTTTACTTGATTACGGGTTTAGGAGCATTGGGATTACAACTATTGGTGCAAAGTATTGAGGTATATAATATTACGGGAAATGCTATAAATAATGGCTCATTCATTATTGATTCGTTTAAGCGTAGTATTTCGTTTAACCCACAATTAATCAGTCAAGAGCAAGCATCCACCCTCCTTGGCATTTATACCACCCCGATGGTAGGTGCTTCAGGCGCGATCTTTGGCCTATTAATTGCCTTTGGAATGTTGTTTCCGAATGCGGAATTGTTCATCATATTCATTCCAGTGCCCGTAAAGGCAAAATATATTATTCCTGTTTATGTGGTACTTGAATTATTTTTGGGTGTAAAACAATTTTCGGGCGATTCTGTTGCTCACTTTGCACATCTAGGAGGTGCATTATTTGGCTTTATTTTAATTAAAATGTGGCATTTTAAACGCCGCGACAATTTTTATGAATAGATCAATATTCAGTGAACTTTATAACAAGGCATTCCGTTCTGGGAACCCGCTATTCCTTTTTATTGGGATAAATATTGTCGTTTTTATAGCTATAAACATTTTTTCTCTAGGCGAATTCCTTTCCGGAGGCCAAGGATTCGGATCAAAATGGATTTTAAAACATCTGTCGGTTCCAGCATTTTATGGTGAATTACCTTATAAATTTTGGACCTTGTTGACTTATATGTTTGTCCAGAAGGATTTCTTCCACATCCTCTTTAACATGCTCTGGTTGTATTGGATGGGCCAAATTTTCATGGATTTTCTAAATAAAAAGCAATTTATATTTACCTATTTATCTGGAGGGATTTCGGGTGCACTTCTATATCTATTGGCTTATAATCTCATTCCAGTATTTGTAAGCAATGCATCAAATTCAATCCTCTTAGGATCCTCAGCAAGTGTAATGGCTATTGTTGTGGCTACTGCGACATTGGTCCCAGATTATACCATACGCCTCATGCTATTTGGGAATGTGAAACTAAAATATTTGGCGCTAGCTTATTTCTTTTTGGATATTATCTCAATGAGTGGGGCTAATCCAGGAGGAAGCATCGCCCATATTGGTGGTGCAATCATGGGATTTGTTTTCATCAAACAACTTCAAAACGGGAATGATTTAAGTAGATTATTTGAAAAAAAGTCTAAATTGAAAGTGGTTAAAAACACCAATACTAAAGATGCAAAAAATGATTTTACTGATCAGGCTGCAATCGACAGCATTTTAGATAAAATATCAAAATCGGGTTACGAAAGCCTCAGCAAAGCAGAAAAAGAACAATTATTCAAAGCAAGTAAAAAATAATGAACCGCCGAAAGAGCAAAAAATCGGGAATACACCTCTTCAGTAAATTCGTTCTAAGCATGAATTTAATTGCTGTAGCTGCCCTACTTTTAAGCTATTTGGCATCCTACATTAATCCGGAAAAATTTTGGGTAATTTCCTTTTTCGGTTTGGCCTATCCAGCACTTTTAATAATTAATATATTATTCATCATTTATTGGCTCTTCCGATTACCAAAATTTGCACTTATTTCTGGCATAAGCATCATACTAGGATGGGGTGTGGTACAAAATCACATTGGATTTAGAGAAAGTACAGCCATCATGGTTCCTAAATCATCTGAGAGCTTTTTAAGAGTAATTAGCTATAATGTGCACAATTTCAAGCAATTCGGCGACAAAAACGATAAATTTACCAAAGAACAAATCCTCGATATCATCCGGAATGAACAACCCGACGTAATCTGTTTTCAGGAATTTTTTAGCCGTAAAAGGGGTGAGTATAATTTCCGGAAAGAGATTTTACAAATACTCGAGACCGAGCATTATTATTTTAAACCATCCGTAGATAATGGTTATGAGGCAATAGGAATGGCCATTTTTTCTAAATTCCCAATCCTCGACCAAGGCAATATTCAGTTTGAAAAAAACATGAATTGGAATGAAGCAATTTATGCAGACATTAAAAAAGGTGATCAAAAGTTTAGAGTATATAATGTTCATTTACAGTCTATTAGTTTCAAAAAAGAAGATTATAGCTATTTAAAGAAAGTAACGAGTGAAATAGAAACCAGTGTAGAATCTCCCAGAAAAATTGGCGGCAGATTAAAAAGAGCTTTCATCAAACGGGGTAATCAAGCACAGATTCTAAAAGAACATGCAGATAAAAGTCCGATACCCTATATTATTGCCGGCGATTTTAACGATACACCCATCTCCTACACAGTTAAAACCATCTCCAAGGGGATGAACAATAGTTTTAGAGAAATGGGCAGTGGTTTCGGAATCACCTATAATGGAGCATTTCCAAACTTCCAGATAGATTATATTTTCTGCTCACCCGACTTTAAGGTCAAGAATTACTTAATTATAAAAAAGAAATTATCAGACCATTACCCTGTACGTAGCGACCTCGAATTAAAATAAAAGCAAGCATTATCCCCGAAAAATCGATTTTCAATTTTAAATTTGCATTATGGATAGTAATCTAGTCATTTATAATACCCTTTCGAGAACCAAAGAGAAATTCGAACCACTACATCCGCCAATGGTTGGATTATATGTTTGCGGACCCACAGTTTACAGTGATGTGCACTTAGGTAATTGCCGAACTTTTGTCTCGTTCGACTTAATTTATCGCTATCTATTACATTTAGGATACAAGGTTCGATACGTGCGTAACATTACCGATGCTGGTCATTTAGAGGGTGATATGGATGAGGGCGATGATAAATTCGCTAAAAAAGCAAGACTTGAGCAGCTTGAGCCCATGGAAATCGTTCAGAAATATACCCTAGGTTTTCATGATGTTATGCGACTTTTCAATGCGCTTCCTCCTGGGATTGAGCCTACTGCAACAGGCCATGTTATTGAGCAAATTGAGATGGTTAAGCAAATCCTTGAAAATGGTTATGCCTATGAAGTAAATGGCACCGTATATTTTGACGTAGAAAAATATTGCAAAGAATTTAACTATACCATACTCACTAACAGAAACTTAGAAGATTTATTAGAAAATACGAGAGAGTTGGGTGGGCAAAATGAGAAAAAAGGCAGATTAGATTTTGCACTTTGGATTAAAGCCAAGCCTGAACATATTATGCAGTGGCCTTCCCCTTGGGGACTTGGTTTCCCGGGCTGGCATATCGAATGCTCTGCCATGAGTAGTAAATACTTAGGTGAAAACTTTGATATCCATGGAGGCGGGATGGACCTTGCAGCGACTCATCATACTAATGAAATTGCTCAATCACAGGCCTGTAATCACGTTACACCAGCAAAATACTGGATGCATACCAATATGTTAACAGTTAATGGCACCAGAATGTCGAAGTCGAAGGGGAATGGTTTTTTACCATATCAACTATTTAGTGGCAACCATGAACTTTTATCGCGCGGCTTCTCACCCATGTCGGTTAGATTTTTTATGCTTCAAGCACATTATAGAAGCACATTAGATTTCTCAAACGAAGCGTTAGAAGCATCCGATAAAGGTTTTAAACGACTAATGAATGCTTATTCTTTACTAGAGAAATTAAGTCCTTCACAAGAATCGAAAAACGATTTAAAAAGTCTTTCCGACAGATGCTATGCGGCCATGAACGACGATTTTAACAGTCCCGTACTCATTGCCGAACTCTTCGAAGCTGTGCACCTAATTAATAGTATTTATGATGGTAAAAGCCCTGCAACACGAAAAGATATCGACGATTTAAAGAAATTGATGAACGATTTTGTTTTTGATGTTCTAGGATTAAAAGAAGAAGGAAGTCAGACAGATGATACTGCTAAACTTTTAGATTTTATCATTGGATTACGCACAGAGGCTAAAGAAAATAAAGATTATGCTACTTCCGACAAGATTAGAATTGGTTTAAATTCTTTGGGGATTCAATTGAAAGATAATAAAGAGGGTACCACCTGGAATAAAATCTAAATCCGAAAAATTATCCGAAAATTGATATCATTATATGAAACGATATTTTTCTCTTTTATTTCTGCTTTTAGTCCTTTCGAAGAATAATTTCGGGCAACAGAGCAATGGAAGAGTAAATTCTTTGATTGCAGCAGAAAATTATTTTGCTGCCTACGTAAAAGATAAGGGGATCAGAGATGCGTTTTTAAAGGTTTCGGATGAAAACACCCTGCTTTATAAACCAAATCCGGTGAAAGCTGAAGCATTTTTTGATAAAAAGTCGAGCAATGACCATGGAAAGCTAGATTGGAGCCCTTCAATTGCTAAAATTTCTAAAAGTGGCGACTGGGGATTTACAAGCGGTTCTTATAGGTATAGCACTAATATTAACACTCCATCCGTTCATGGCCAATATCTATCTGTTTGGCGAACAAATGTCAAAGGGGTATGGAAATTAGCGCTGCGCTCAGAAATGATTCATCCTGAGCCCTCAAACGAGCCTAATTTAAGCTTTGTTGATCCTAAGAACTTTCGATTTTTCAGACAAATTGCTGAAGGACGATTAAAACAAAGAGAAGAGCTAATTTTAACTAGCGATAAACTTTTTTCAAAAACTTTATTAGATAATCAGCGATTAGCATACGATACTTTTTTTGCTGAAGAAGGCCGCCTTTTATTTCCAGGTTATGAACCTATAATTGGGAAAACAAAAGTTAATAATTTCTTAAGCAGACAGCAAATACGCGTCGAAACAATTCCTTCAGTGGCTAATAGGGCATTGGGAAGTGATTTGGCATATACCTATGGAAAGGCCCTAATTACTAGAGATGGAATCACCAAAATGTTTTATTACACGAGGATTTGGGAATCTCAAGAAGGCTTTACATGGAATATCCTTTTAGAAATTTATAGACCTGCGGAAGAGTAATTGGCAAGGTTTTAGCTATTATTTCATGGTAGATTAAACACTGAAGGGCATCAATTTGCTTTTGTCAGGTTTAAAATGCTGAGTTTTTTTCCTCTCATTTTATAAATCTAAAGCCATGATCACTACTCCCAAACACTACAAAAACCTCCTTGAGGCTGTAAATAGCTTACAAAAAAGAGGTTTTATCTATAATTTCAATTATCAGGATTCTAGCCTTCAATGTGGTGAAATTAATGAAAAACTAGTCGCCGGAGATTTGGTAATTGCGGAGTACTACCGCTTTGAGGGCATGAGCGACCCAGAAGACAATTCCGTTATTTACGCCATAGAAAGTAATCAAGGGCACAAAGGGATTATTATTGATGCCTATGGAGCATATTCAGACGAAAATATTACCGAGTTTTTAAAGAATGTTAAAATCAAGGATTAAAGCAAATTAGCTATAATCTTTTCGGTACTAATGCCTTCAGCTTCAGCCTTATAATTACGAACTATACGATGTCTGAGGATAGATTCTGCAACCGCTTGAACATCTTCCTTATCGGGAGAGTATTTACCTGAAATTGCAGCATGGCATTTTGCGCCTAGAACCAAAAATTGGGAAGCTCGAGGGCCTGCACCCCAACTCAAGAATTTATTTACCTCATCACTTGCGGTAGCTGTACCAGGGCGAGTCTTAGCGGCAATAGATACTGCGTACTCCAACACATTATCAGCAATCGGAATATTTCTTACCAATTGCTGAAAAAAGCTAATTTCATCAGCATTTAATATTTTATTGAGCTCTACCTTTCGATTAGCTGTAGTATTTCTTACCACTTGCAATTCTTCCTCAAAAGAAGGATAAGTAAGAAAAACATTAAACATAAAACGATCGAGCTGTGCTTCAGGTAAGGGGTAAGTCCCCTCCTGCTCAATAGGATTTTGAGTGGCAAGTACAAAAAAAGGCTGTGGCAAACGATGGGTTTGCCCTCCAACAGTAACCACCTTCTCCTGCATAGCCTCTAAAAGTGCGGCTTGTGTTTTTGGTGGAGTTCTATTGATTTCGTCAGCAAGAATAATATTGGAAAAAATAGGGCCTGGAATAAACTTAAAACTGCGATTTTCACCTAAAATTTCAGAGCCTAAAATATCTGAAGGCATTAGATCAGGAGTAAATTGTATCCGATTATAGCTCAAATCCAGAACCTGTGCTACAGTTTGCACAAGCAAAGTTTTTGCTAGTCCCGGCACCCCTACCAGCAAGCAATGGCCATTACTAAAGATCGAGATCAGAACCGATTTGATTACCTCATCCTGTCCGATGATTACCTGCGCTATTTCATCCCTTACCTTTTGATAGGATAGGTGCAATGCATCTAAGGCTTCAACATCAGAACTAAAACCTTTCATTATTGATCTTTTGCGGTTGTCCAGCCTGCCAACTCAGGGCAAACTTGGAATTCTCCATCAATTTTTATGTAAGTAATCCTTCTACGTTTTTCGAACCATTCACTAATCGTGCGGTTATTTTTATCTTCAAATGCTACGTCTTTAATTTTTGGGAAATCTTGTTCTAGACTGGCTTGATGGGGACCAGTTTTCGATTTAAGCATTAAAATACGATAACCAGTTTTACCATCAGGGCTGGTAAAAATCGTTGGCTTAGAGATATTTCCCACCGCCATTGTGTCGATGGTTAAAAAAATCTGCGGATCCAATTTATCAGTAGGAATATAAGTTGTACGAGTTTGTACATTCTCGGCATTTAACATCATCCCTCCATTGTACTTCGTTTCTTTATTATCTGAGTAGAAACTTGCAGTAGCACCAAAGTCCATTTTTTTATCTACCAGAAGTGTGTAAACACTATCAATATGAGCTTTTGAACGTTCTAAACTTGCTACTGTAGGCGTAGTAGTTATTAAAATATGTCGCACATTCACCTGCTCCCCAAGACGTTCAATTACCTGTAATACGTGAAAACCAAATTCAGTTTCAATTACTTGAGAAAGCTCTCCGGGCTTCATTTTGAAAGCGGTAGCTGCAAACTCTTTAACCAAACTACCTCTATCCATAAAACCTAGCTCACCACCCTCACGTGCTGAACCTGGATCTTGTGAATATAAACTCGCTAAGGTTGCAAAATCTTCACCGCCCTTAATTCTCAACCTCAAAACTTCAGCCTTATCACGGAATACTTCTTTTTCTTCCTTATTAAGCTTAGGATAGCTAACAATTTCAGCGATTTCAACCTCTGTATTAAAAAATGGTAGGCTATCTTTCGGAATCGCATCAAAATATCGCTTTACCTCAAGTGGTGTTACGGCTACGTTTTCAGTAATCTTGGCCTGCATCTTTTGAGCGACTAACATTTCTTTGATATCAGGTCTAATCTCATCCTTATACTGCAAGAGTGATCGTCCCAAGAATGACTCCAAGCGCTCTTGACCACCTGCTCTACCTGTCATGGAACGTAAACGACGCTCAATTTCACCATCAACCTGATCCTCGTCAACTGAAACAGAGTCAATAATAGCTTGCTGCCCTAAAATCTTTTGAGATAATAAACTTTGCAAAATATCACACTTCACAGCTGGATTTGCTGGATTCCCCTGTGCCAAATACTGTGAATATTGCATTTCAATTTCAGATTGCAGAATGATTGAACTTCCTACAACTGCAGCAACTTTATCAAGGGATTTAGATTTTGTTTGCGCATTTACTTGGACAAGCGTAATAAATAATAGTCCGGTAATTATCCCTAAGGTCTTTCTCATTTCTTGTATTTCTCGTGTTCTGGGCTTGTAAAACCCGCAAAATTTTAGTATATTCCCTCTAAAAAACATAAGCCCCTTGAAGAGCTTATTCAATAATCGAATGTTGCAAAATTATCAGATATAATTCATAATTCCATTATTTAAATAAATAGCTTCTCTTTTTAAGGTAAAAACAGCCCAATTAAATCATATTGAGCAAAAAAGCTGTAATAAAATGTTTAATAAGATATCTAAATCAAAATATGATTTTATACTGCTAAGTTAAGCTTTTACTAAAGAAGCTGAGCTCATTTAACTAAATTTAACAGATGCTTTCTTAAGTTTGCATAAACAATAAATAAAAATAAAGTCATTCATGTCAAGTCTGCATTCAAACGAATTTAATACACTGAGTCTTTTATTAACGGAGGACATTTACGTTCTAGATAAAATGGCTGTAAATCAGGTACATAAATTGGAGGAAACTGTAAAAGTGCCTATAACTGAACAGACCATTCAAATTGAAAAACAAACACCAACTGCAATTCCTGCTTTGGATACCCCTCAAGCATCGGCAGCAATACCTGAAATAAAAAAATCGCTAGAATTTACCTATATCGGTGAAAACAATAAATATTTTTTGATTTTAATCGATGATTCCACATACAAAGAGATAAACCCAATTCACAAAGAAACACTACTCAAAATAATGACTGCAAAGGGCTTAGTTTTAAGAGATTTGGCAGTTTTAAATCTGAATCTCTTTCCAAATGCAAATGTAAATGAGCTAAAAGAGTTTTTCAGCTGCAGTAAATTGGTCCTTTTTGGTATTAATCCGCAACGAATTTCCCTACCAAGCATAAGCTCCAATAAAGTTGAGAATCACCTTAATATTAAGCTATTCAGCACTTACAGCATCGACGAAATGATAAATGATGTGAATAAGAAAAAAGAGTTTTGGGCAATCATGAAGGATTTTTAAGATGGAATTAGTTTTTGCGAGTAATAACCAGCATAAGGTTGAGGAAGTACAGGCGATTATCGGCTCAAAAATTAAGCTTAAGAGCCTAAATGACATTGAATGCCATGATGAGATTCCTGAAACAGGAAATACTTTCGTGGAAAATGCCGGACAGAAAAGTCGTTTTGTATTTGATCGTTATGATTTAGATTGCTTTGCTGATGATTCGGGACTAGAAATTGATGCCCTAAATGGTGAACCGGGAGTCCATTCGGCACATTATTCAGGTAGTCGTGATTTTCAGGAAAATATCAGTCTAGTTTTAAAACGTTTAGAAGGGAAAACAGATCGTAAAGCGCGATTCAAAACCGTTATATCTCTAATAATTGCCGGCAAAGAGCACCTTTTTGAAGGAATTATCGAAGGAAGAATCAGTTCACAACAATCAGGAAAGAAAGGCTTCGGCTACGATCCAATATTCATCCCGGAAGGCTATGAAATAAGTTTCGCCGAAATGAGTGCCGAAGAAAAGAATAAAATCAGCCATCGCGCTAAAGCCATGGAAAAACTGATTCAATTCCTTAATTCACAGCTTTCTTAAGTTCCGCTTTTACTCCCGACTCCAGTATCGGATTTGCCGGATCCTTAGGTTTTACTGGTTCTGTTTTGGGAAGAGCAGTCTTCCCAGGAATAGTTTTTACTGGAGCGGATTTAGCGGGCACAGTTTTCTTTTCAGATTTATTTTTGGCAGGCTTAGCTTTTTCTTCCACTAGCTGAGGGATAATTTCTTCCTTTGACTTTGGTCGGTCGCGGGGTTTCCAAATAAACCCTTTTAATACCCGATCCTCCTCTTGCAGATCGTTCATAGGCGTAATGGATGCATCAATAGCCCGAATAGCGCTAATATTACTTAGTTTATTGTCCTTTAACATAATACGTAAACGACTGCTAATCATATGGTTAAGTCCGCTATAAACCGTATCATCCTTCAAATAATAAATACTCTCAGCATTGCCATCAACAAACATATTATTCAGTTTATTATCCTGAAAATAACCCGTAATCACCTTACCCTTTATTTGATTAA
>NZ_JBIIPN010000122.1:0-7695 GCF_044342615.1 Daejeonella sp.
ATTTGTCTTCACGCTTTTGAATGCCTAAATAAATTGCCTTATTTATTGCAGCCGGTAGCACAAATCCTAAATTATAGTCGGTATGCTCACCAATAAGATTGATACGCCCTGGTGAGCGTACAATTAGAGGTTCTTGATTGAAAAGCTCTAAAAATTTCTTTTTTACTTTGTCTGGATAATTGAAAATAGGATTCATCTTATGCATATTCTGCTTATAAATATCTGTTTTTATTCCCTAAATCAAAAGAATTGCTCCTTTCTAATGGATTAAAAAATATGCCTCAATCTTAAATTGATTATAATTCTTAAATTTGTATTTTAAAATCATTTGCATGAGACTTTCTTTCTTCGCTATAATAGCTTTATTAATTAGTAGCCCAATTTTAGGCTTCGGACAGAAATCCTATACAATTAATGGCACAGTGGCTAAACCAGAAATAAGTACTTTATATTTAACAAAAAGTAATTTTTTTAATGCTAATTCTAAATCGAAGGCAGAGAAGATTGCGGTAATAAATGGCAAATTTAGCATCAAAGGTACCATTGCAGAACCCATTCCAGCTTTTTTATCTATAAGTGAAGATTATCAAAAAGATGGTTCCCAAGCAAAGCAATTCATCTTAGATCAGGGGATTATCAGAATTGATATAAAAGTTAATCTTACAGATGCATCGGTTATTGGCTCTAAGGCGCATGATGATGTGATTCGTTATAATTCTGAGCAAGCACCTTTTTCTGCGAAGGTTACTGCTGTAAACCAAGAGGCTCAGAGCGCGTCGATGAGTGGTTTACCCTCAGATGCTGTACGTGAAAAATTCCGAATCCCATTCCGTGATGCAACAAATGCTCTTACCGAATTCCAAAAGAATTTCGTTAGAAATAACCCTAGCGCCTATATTTCGCTTTTAATCATTCCAAATATAGTTAGTACAACAAATAATTTTACGGACGCAGAGGAACTTTTAAACGCACTGAATGACGATATTGAAAGTACTTCAACAGCTGTAGGACTTAGAGAATACATTATTGGAAATAAGAAGACCTCCATTGGTTCTATTGCTCCAGATTTTGTGATGGCAGATAGTCTTGGGAAAAATATTTCTTTATCTTCATTACGTGGTAAATACGTGCTTCTAGATTTTTGGGCAGCTTGGTGTGGGCCTTGCCGACAAGAAAATCCGAATGTTGTGAACGCATTTAGAACCTATGGGAAAAATGGCTTTACTGTATTTGGAGTCTCGCTAGATAGGGATAAAAATAGCTGGTTAAAGGCCATTAAGGATGATCAATTAACTTGGCAACATGTATCCGACCTTAAATATTGGGCTAATGAGGCTGCGGGGATGTATGGAATAACAAGTATTCCTCGAAATTTCTTATTAGATCCACAAGGTAAAATCATTGCGCGCGATTTACGTGGCAAAGATTTGCATGATAAATTGGAAGAGTTATTCGCGACTAAAAAATAATATTTTAGGAAAGCTCCATTAAATCTACTCCTATATCGGGGCGGAAATATCTGCCATCGAAGTAAATTCGGCCGGCATCCGCAGTAGCACATTGTACCGCATCGAATAAATTATCTTGTAAGGAAGTCACCGCAATTACTCGGCCCCCATTCGATTTTACCATTCCGTTATCTAAGACAGTCCCAGCATGAAAAGCAGTTGAATGTCTTAAATTTTCAATTCCTGCGATTTCCTTTCCTTTGGCATAATCGCCAGGATAACCACCTGCAACAATCATAACGGTGGCGGCGATTTTATGGGATATTTTTAATTCTTTTTCGGCTAGATTTTCATGGGCAACACCTAAGAAAAGATCGATCAAATCACTTTCAATTCTTGGCAATACACTTTCCGTCTCGGGATCACCCATGCGTACATTATATTCGATTACATGGGGTTCTCTTCCTTGCGGACTATCAGAAGCCATTAATCCGATGAAAATGAAGCCTTTGTATGGGATACCATCTTTTTTTAATCCCTCAATTGTGGGAATGATAATGCGCTCTTCCACTTTTTTCATGAACGTGGCATCTGCAAAAGATACAGGAGACACAGAACCCATTCCGCCAGTATTTAAGCCCGTATCACCTTCGCCAATACGTTTATAATCTTTTGCTTCGGGCAGAATTTTATAGCTTTTTCCATCCGTTAAAACGAAAACAGAAAGTTCAATTCCTGTTAAAAATTCTTCGATTACCACGGTGCTGCTAGCTTCGCCAAATTTAGCATCGGCGAGCATTGCTTTAAGTTCTGTTTGGGCATCCTGCAAAGTTTCACAAATCAAAACACCTTTTCCAGCGGCTAATCCATCGGCTTTTAAAACGATGGGTAGCTTTTGAGTTTCTAAATAAGTCAAACCCTCCGCTAATGTATCTTTGCTAAAAGATTTAAAAGCAGCTGTTGGGATGCCATGCTTTATCATGAACTGCTTGGAAAAATCCTTGCTTCCTTCGAGTTGGGCGCCATGCATTTGTGGACCGATAACAGGGATATGCATTAAATCGGGGCGATTGAGGAAAAAATCATGAATTCCTTTTACGAGCGGTTCTTCGGGACCAACAAGTACCATTTTCACTTGATTTTTAAGTACAAAATCAGCGATTCCTTCAAAATCTGTCGGATTTAGGTTAATATTTTTCCCGTAGGCCGAAGTCCCAGCATTTCCAGGAGCAATAAAAAGTTGAGTTAAAAGGCTGCTTTCCGCGATTTTTGAGGCGAATGCGCTCTCGCGACCACCCGAACCAAGTATTAGGATATTCATGGTGTAAAGATAAGTTGAAATAGTTAATGAGCAAGGGGGAAATTGTTATCAGTTAGGAGTTGTCAGTTGTCAGGCTGGCGACATCTGCTATACCCGGTGGTTGAGGTTCTTGAAGCCAGGTTCTCGGAGCCGAGTCATTGTAGCTAAGCTGGCGACATCTGCGGATAGTATGGAATTCCAGAATGGCCGCCGAGATTCTATGTTAAACTCCGTAGAGTGGGTTTATTTTACAGACCCTTTTATAATTAGTAGTTATTGAGTATATATTTTGCATTATTTATCTCAAAGGTTCAAATGACTAGTAGAATTTCGTTCTTTCCTTATTTCCTCCTTATCCCCATTCCTTATTTCTTCTCAATCCTAATTAATAATCGTAAATTTGAATCAATTATGTCATTCTGGCTAATCTTAGCCTATGGCTTAATTCTTGTATGAAATTGATTTTAAATATTTTCGAATACACATGTTAGCACTTATTAGTAAGCTTTTCGGTAGTAAATCAAACCGTGATATTAAGTTAATACAACCCTTAGTTGAAAAGACTAAAGAAGAATATAGCAAATTATCTGCTTTAAGCAATGATGAATTAAGGCAAAAAACCCTTGATTTTAAGCTTAGAATTAAAGAATATCTCACAGAGATTGATATTGAAATTACCGCAGTGAAAGCCAAAGCTGAGTCTGCAGATTTACCAATGAATGAGAAGACGGCGCTTTATGATCAGCTAGACAAGCTTCAAAAGGATCGTGATGCGGAGCTTGAAAAAGTTTTGATTGATATTTTACCAGAAGCTTTTGCGGTAATGAAGGATACTGCACGCCGTTTCACAGAGAATAAAACCATTGAGGTGACTGCTACTCAGGCAGATCGTGAATTGGCAGCTCGTAAAAAGAATGTTATTATTAATGGGGATAAGGCTATCCACCACAATACGTGGTTAGCAGCCGGGACTGAAGTAACCTGGAACATGATTCATTATGATGTTCAATTAATTGGTGGTATTGTTTTGCACCAAGGTAAAATCGCTGAGATGGCTACTGGCGAGGGTAAAACCCTTGTTGGGACTTTGCCAGCTTATTTAAATGCTTTGTCTGGTCAGGGGGTGCATATCGTTACAGTGAACGATTATTTGGCTCGCCGTGACTCGGAATGGAACGGACCTTTATTTGAATTCCACGGACTAACAGTTGATTGTATCGATAAGCATCAGCCAAATTCTGAGGATAGACGTAAGGCTTACCTTGCCGATATCACTTTCGGTACCAATAATGAATTTGGTTTTGATTATCTACGTGACAATATGACATCGAATCCAGAAAGTCTGGTTCAACGCAAATTGCATTTTGCCATGGTTGATGAGGTGGATTCAGTGTTAATTGATGATGCTAGAACGCCTTTAATCATTTCTGGACCAATCCCTCGTGGTGATGAGCATGAATTTTATGAGTTAAAACCACGTATCGAACGCTTGGTTACTGCTCAAAAGAATTTCATCAACAATGTATTAAACGAAGCTAAAAAATCAATAAATGAAGGCCAAGCTGGTCCGCAAGATGGTGGCCTAGCCCTACTTAGAGCTTACCGTGGTTTACCAAAAAGCAAGGCGCTTATCAAATTTTTGAGCGAGCCCGGAATGCGCCAAGTGCTCACTAAGTCGGAGCATTATTACATGGAAAACCAAAACAAGGAAATGCCTAAGGTTGATTCCGAGCTTTTCTTTGTGATTGATGAAAAAAATAATCAGGTTGAACTGACAGAAAAAGGTATTGAACTGATTACTAGCTCTGGTGAAGATCATAATTTCTTTGTGATGCCAGATGTTGGTACTGAAATTGCCGAGTTGGAAAAGTCGGGGCTTTCTATGGAGGAAAAACTAGAGAAAAAGGATGCTTTAATGCGCGATTTCTCTATCAAATCTGAACGTATCCACTCCGTAAATCAGCTCTTAAAAGCCTATACTTTATTTGAAATTGACGTAGAATATATCGTTGATGAGGGTAAAATTAAGCTGGTAGATGAGCAAACAGGTCGTATTATGGATGGTCGCCGTTATTCGGATGGCCTACACCAAGCAATTGAAGCTAAAGAAAATGTGAAGGTTGAGGATGCAACGCAGACTTATGCAACTATTACGCTCCAGAATTTCTTCAGAATGTATCACAAGCTTTGTGGTATGACTGGAACGGCGGTTACCGAGGCGGGTGAGCTTTGGCAGATCTATAAATTAGATGTGGTTGAAATTCCTACGCATGTTATCGCTAAGCGTAAAGATGAGGAGGACATGGTTTACCGTACGGTACGTGAAAAGTACAATGCTGTGGCGGATGAAATTACGCGCTTAACTCAAGCTGGACGACCAGTATTGGTGGGTACTACTTCGGTTGAGATTTCCGAGCTTTTGAGTAGAATGCTTAAACTAAGAGGCATTAAACATAATGTCTTAAACGCGAAATTACACCAGAAAGAGGCTGATATTGTTGCTGAAGCTGGTCAGGCGAGTACAGTTACCATCGCTACCAACATGGCGGGTCGTGGTACGGATATTAAGCTTGGCCCAGGTGTGAAAGAGGCTGGTGGTTTGGCCATTGTGGGTACTGAACGCCATGAATCGCGTCGTGTCGACAGACAGCTTCGTGGTCGTGCTGGTCGCCAAGGTGATCCAGGTTCAAGTCAGTTTTTCGTATCGCTAGAAGATAATTTAATGCGTTTATTCGGTTCTGAGCGTATTTCAAACATTATGCTTAGAATGGGAATTGAGGAAGGTGAAGTGATTCAACATTCCATGATTACCAAGTCGATTGAGCGTGCTCAGCGTAAAGTTGAAGAGAATAACTTTGGCGTGCGTAAGCGTTTATTGGAATATGATGATGTGATGAACTCACAGCGTTCTGTTATTTATGCAAAGCGTAAAAATGCCCTATTTGGAGAGCGCCTTGATGTAGATTTGAACAATACCATGTTTGATGTAGTTGAGGATATTGTATCTGAATACAAAGATCAAGGGAATTATGAAGGCTTCGAAATGGAGATTATTCGTATTTTCTCGGTAGATCCTGAAATGACTGAGAAGCAATTTGCGGAGACCAATATTAACAATCTTACGGATAAGATGTTCGATAAAATTGAGGCTTATTATAACCGTAAATTGGAGGCTATAGCAAATCAAACCTATCCAGTTTTAAAGGATGTTTTGAAGGAGCGTGGCGATCAAATTGAAAATATTGTGGTTCCATTTACGGATGGTATTCGCTCGGTCCAGGTGGCTTCAAATCTTAAAAAAGCCGTTGATAGCAATGGTTATGAGGTATTTAAGGCTTTCGAGAAGACTGTTGTTCTTGCGCTAATTGATGATGCTTGGAAAGAGCATTTACGTGAAATGGACGATTTAAAGCAGTCGGTTCAAAATGCGGTTTATGAGCAAAAAGACCCATTGATTGTTTATAAAATGGAAGCCTTCAATATGTTTAAGCAAATGTTGGCAACCGTAAACAAGGATATCGTAAGTTTCTTATTTAAAGGTAATATTCCTTCGCAAGACCCTGCACAAGTTCGTGAGGCACGCCCTCAACAGCGCCAAGATATGAGTAAACTAAAGGTGTCAAAGCCTGAGCTTGCTCAATCTGCCAATGGAATGCCTGTAGATGATACGCGTGAACTGCAAAAAACGCAGCCTATTCGTGTGGAAAACAAGATTGGAAGAAATGACCCTTGCCCTTGTGGTAGTGGTAAGAAATATAAAAACTGTCATGGTATAGGAGCGGAGTAAATCATGAATTGGAAGCATCTTTACTTCTTAATTTTTCTTGTGATTGGTATCCAATCGGCTTCGGCACAGGAGAGGGGTAAGGTAATTGTTACGAAAGATTCGCAGATTGATAGCTTAATTGCAAAGCGTTTAGAGCTGAGTAAGAATGTTAAATCAGGTTCCCATATTTCGGTTTCAGGTTTCCGAGTTCAAGTTTTTTCCGGCCTACAGCGTCAGGATGCTTATAATGAGCAAGCAAAATTCAAGGTGCGTTATCCGGCATATTCAACCTATATCAGCTATGTTCAGCCCAATTATAGGCTACGGGTAGGCGATTTTCGCACGAAGCTCGAAGCCGAAAAATTCATGAATGAGCTAAAAAAGTTTTATTCGTCCATGTTTATTTTCTCTGAAATGATAATTCTTCGATGATGCTAAAAGATAAAGTTACACAGCTTGCCAATCAAATTCATGCTGATGCGATAGCAAACCGCAGGCATTTACATGCTCATCCTGAACTTTCTTTTCATGAGTATGAAACCTCTGCTTTTGTTGCAAAAAAGTTAGATGAACTCGGAATTGAGTATAAAAAAATGGCGAATACGGGCTTAGTGGCTCTTATTAAGGGCTCCAAGCCATCTGATGCCGTGGTGGCTCTTCGTGCTGACATGGATGCATTGCCCATTGTAGAGGCCAATGATGTAGAATATAAATCTCAAAATCCAGGTGTGATGCATGCTTGTGGACACGATGTTCATACTTCATCATTGCTCGGTACAGCAAAAATTCTTTCCGAATTGAAAGATGAATTTGGAGGGACAGTAAAATTAATCTTTCAACCTGCTGAAGAGAAATTACCTGGAGGTGCAAATCTGATGATTCAGGAGGGTGTTTTGGAAAATCCTAAGCCTGATGCAGTACTCGGTCAGCATGTGATGCCTTTAATTGAAACAGGTAAGGTTGGTTTTCGTGCTGGCAAATATATGGCCTCAACAGACGAAATTTATGTTATCGTGCATGGTAAGGGTGGTCACGGTGCTCAGCCTCAGCAAAATATTGACCCTGTGGTGATTACATCGCATATTATCATTGCGCTACAACAGATTATAAGTCGAGTGGCAGATCCAAAAACGCCTTCGGTATTATCTTTTGGTAAGGTTATTGCCAATGGTGCTACCAAT
>NZ_JBIIPN010000123.1:0-7669 GCF_044342615.1 Daejeonella sp.
TAAAAATCACCTTCAGATATTGTGCACTCATTTAGCACACAATATCCAAGGGATCTTCCTCTCCTTTCCCGGTTGGTATTTTAATGTTTTGGATGGAATAAATCAGATAAAAATATTGAAGCGTTTTTTATTTTGATTGGGGATACCCTTTATCTGATTTTTATAAAACTCTGATTATGATTGTTTTATATAATTGATTTAAATTATTTTTCGGAAAACACTCTCCATCTATTAAGTTTCGGGATTTTATTTAGTGAAGACTCAATGATTTTTGAAGGTATATTCATTTTTTCCATTTGCGTTTCTACGATATCAAGCATTTTTGCGAGACTTAAGCTGGGGTCTTTGAAAAGGCCATTTTCATAGCAATAAATACAGTATTCATTACTTCTAGATCCGTTTTTTTCAGTCCCTTTTACATGATCAATTTCAAGTGGCATACTGCAACTTTGGCAGAGTAATTTACTTTTCATTTTTGTAGCTATTTAATATACAATCTGATTCGTTTTTGTTGAATCAACAAGAAAATAGGCATTAACATTTTGATATGAAGCTGTTAAATGCTTTTGGGAATATCTTAAGGGTATAACAATGCTATTGTGAAAAGGTTTTAATGGGTACAAAAATAATTACGATTAAACAGTTAGGTGTAAAGCTCACCCTAAAATCAATTAAACTCTGAACTCTTTGTGGAATTCCTTTTGCCCTTTGTTGTTAAAAAACAACAAATAGTTAATTTCATTTCCCTTTAAAGATTCTTCTAAAAGGTTCTATATTTTGTCCCACAAAGTCTTCAGGAAATTTTTCTTCATCGGGCAAGCCTACAGGTAGGTTCTCGTCATTTGAAGGCCAATAATGTGTGCCAAAAATATAGTCCCAAACACTGAGCGTTATGCCATAGTTAAAGCCGTTTGGGTGATTCTCAGGAAGTTCCTTAGCATGATGCCAGAGGTGCATTTGTGGTCCGTTGAAAATATATTTTAACTTCCCTAGGGGGATATTTAGATTAGCGTGGCCAATTTGACCTGCTACAAGCGTAAAAATGTGAACAATAAAAAAATCGCTAATTCCGAACCCAATCATGGCTAGTGGAATGTATTCAAGTGTGCGATAAAGAATATTTTCCATCCAGTGATAGCGTAGGAGGGCAGCAAAACCCATTTCTTTAGTGCTATGATGCACCTTATGGAATTCCCACATCCAATTTACATGATGATAAAGTCGATGGATATTCCATTGCATGAAATCGCGCAGTACAAAAATTATTAATAATTGTGACCATCCTGGGAGGCTGCCGACTTGAATTGCAACTAAATTTGAAATGCCGAACAAGCTCAGGAAATCATTAAAAGCTTGAACTGCAACCATTGAGACTGCATTATAGGCAATCAGTGAAAACAAGAAGTAATTCCAAAAAAGGTAAAAAATATCAAGCCAGAAATGATCTCGAATGAGGGCTTGATTTTTACGCCATGGAAAGGCAATTTCGGCCAAATAAATAAGTATGGAAGCCCCAAGCAGCCAATAAAAATAATTATGCCAGCTCGGATTCAGAATTTCATTGATAAAGTAATTTGCATAGCCAGTATAGCCATCCATTAATACTTTGAAGTACTTATCCATAGTACAATTTGGAGATTTAAATGTTATTTTTTTGTAAAAAGCTAATTCAAAATGCTTTGATTATCCGCAAGGTCTGTAATTAAAAATTAGCGATCAATGATTAATCTTAATTATTTTCATGTCCTCTAGGTATTTTTCTGCAATCTCATGAACCCGTATTTTTTTACTCTCTTCCCATTTATCGAAAGTTCTGACAAGCATGCTTAGTCTCGGGTTTTTCAAGAAAAACACTCTCTGCTTATCTAAAAATCGCCAAAATAGAGCATCCCAAATCTCTTGCCATTCACCCTTTGGATAATCACTCATTTTCATTAAATAATTACTTCCGCTTACATAGGGCTTTGACGACATGAGTCCGCCATCTGCAAACTGACTCATCCCATACACATTTGGAACCATTACCCAATCGTATGCATCGATAAATAATTCCATAAACCAACGGTAAACTTCATCCGGATCAAATTCACAAAGCAACATGAAATTACCCAGGATCATAAGTCGCTCAATATGATGACAATAACCTGTTTTCAGGACTTTTTTAATGGTATCATCAATTGGTAAAATTCCTGTTGTTCCATTATAAAAACTAGCTGGGATTTTCTTGTCAAAAGCCCAAAAATTTTTGGTCCTTTCCTCTGTGCCCTTGCTGATATAAACCCCACGAATAAATTCGCGCCAGCCAATTACTTGCCTGATAAAGCCCTCCACAGAATTGATTGGGAGGCTGTTTTTTCTACTATAATCTATTAATTGAGTGATAATTTGATCGGGGGTAAGGAGGCCTATGTTGAGCATTGGGCTTATGACACTATGATTAATGATGATTTCATACCTCAAAATGGCATCTTCATAATCCCCAAATTCGGACATCCTTTTTTCTAGAAATTGTTGAAGCCATTTCTCACTTGTTTCAAAACCTGTGGGATAATTAAAATCAGTGTTTAACTCACCAATATTATTGCTAAAGTGTTGATTAACATAGGCGTGCGCTTCTTGTGTAAGAGCATCCATTTCCGGGAAATCAACAGATACTATAGCCTTGTTTTTTGGATATTTCTTACGATTATCTATGTCATAAGTCCACTGCCCACCCTCCGGACCACCATGTTGATCAATTAAAATATTTCTGCGAATGCGTTCTTGTTTGTAAAATTCGGTCTGGAAGAATTTCTTTTTTGTCGGCTTAAAAAAAGTCTCTAAATCCTCATTGCTATTTAAAAACATAGGAGAGTCCAGGACATTGACTTGAATGTTTAGGGATTGGCAAGCGGTTTTTATGCGCTTTAATAGCCAATTGTCGCAAGGGTCGATTATGCTTATGGAAGTTAGTCCAGAGGCATGTAATTTTGGGATTAGGAGCCTTATATCCGATTCATTATCAGTTGATTGGATATAGTTTATAGAAAATCCCTTATCCAGCATGAATTTTTGATAAAACTTCATGCTGGCCCTATGAAATGCAATTTTTTGCTTGTGGAAATTGTATTGTTTGAAGAATAAAAACTCTTCAATCAAATAAATGGATCCTTCTAATTGAAAAAGTGGGTTAAACTGAAATAATTGATGCGGAAAAATGAGTTTAACGTTTTTCATTGGGGATTATAAATATTGTAGATCAAAATTATAAACGACAAAATTAATTTATTTTAAAGTAGAGACACACGGTCGTGTGTCTCTACTTAATTTTTGGTGATCCGTGGAGACACACGGCCGTGTGTCTCTAATTAATTTTTGGTGATCCGTGGATACACACGGTCGTGTGTCTCTACTTAATTTTTGGTGATCCGTGGAGACACACGGCCGTGTGTCTCTACGGATCTTCATCTTTGATTTCTTTCAAAGTTCTTGTGCTCATCTAAGTTTTTATTTTTTATATCTCCCTCACCACTCTCTTCGCCGCACAAATTGCACCTTCCATATATCCAGGGTAAATACTCGAAGTTTCTGTTGCAGAGAAGTATAGTTTTCCGTTTAAATAACTGTCTTGCAGTAATTTATGTCCGTTGTTTTGATGCGGTCTTTGTATAATTTGATTCGCTCCAGAAATAAATTCATCGGTCCATAGTTTATCAAAATAGGCTAGAGGTTTCATTATTTTATCGCCAAACAATTCATGCAATTGTTGTAAAAGCAATTCTTTTCTTAATTCCTGGCTATAATTGGAAGCTGCGCCACTTAAAAAACCCGTAAATCCAAATTTATTCTCTTCGAAATTGCTATGGTCATACATTTCGCTAACAATGCCGGTGTGGCTGTAGAGCATGCCTGAATGCCCATTTTTTCGCCAGAAGGCTTCATCATATTCTAAGACAAATTTGATAGATCCCGACATCCAGGTTTGCACATTTGAGAAAGTATGATTTACTTCCGAACCTAATTCTGGAAAATATTGAATGCTGTTAATGGCTAGCTGTGGCGGAATACAAACAATTACTTTTTCGGCATGAAATTCTTTTCCGCTAGTAGTTTCAATTAAAACTTCATGGTCTAATTCTTTGATTGCCTTAACTTTTGTATTTAGCTGGATGTTTTCTGAATTTATCCGATCGCTCAAGCTATCAATTAATGTTTGTGTGCCACCTGCTAAACGGTAGGAGGGTAATTCAGCTTCCGGGACAAAAAATTGTTGTGCAGGTTCAAATGATTTTGTTTTGAAAAATGAGATCCCTTTTGAGAACTGTGGATATTTTATCAATCCCAATTCATCAATTAGCGACAATAAATTGGGATGTATATCCGAAAACCATGTCGCGCCAAGCTCCAAGGGAGTTTTATTCAAACCTTTTATAGTTTGTATTCTTCCGCCTAAGCGCGATGAACCTTCTAAAATAATGGCATTGATATTTATTTTAGCTAATAAATAGGCTAGGGTTAAACCGCTTAAACCTCCGCCAATTATTACAACTCTTTGATTTGATTGCATGTATATTTCTCTTTATTTAACGGTCATTCAAGCCAATACCATTTAGTATTTGGGCTCTATATTTTTCAATCCTAGCAATTCGAGTTGCCGATTGTTTGGCTTGTGAAAAATGAATAATATAACCTCTTTGGCGACCAGGAGTTAGGGTGTAAAATGCTTTTTTGAATAGTTGGTCTTCCTCGAAGGCTTGCAATAACTCGATAGGAGCAGGCTCAGGAGTTGTAATAAGTGACACTTTTTTTCCGCTTTTTTCAATTTCCATGGCCTCAATGATGTATGAAATTAAAACATCAATCAATTTTTCAATTTGTTCTGGATTGGTGAATTTTGCAATTCTTCCCGATTGAATATTACCTTGTTGTCGGAGGATTTTATGTGGGTCACTTAATAAAGCACCTTTAAAAAAAGTCATATTTGCCGACTCTTTTAAGGCATTTACACTAATAATATTTTTACCAAGATGGGTATAAACAGGCACTCCCCACTTAATTTCTTCAATTAAACCCGATTCAAGTGCAATTTGTCGGAGGGTTTTCAATTCAGTTTGCCAATTATTGACTTTACATTTAGGCGTTGCACCATATTTACAACGCATACAACCATCAATAAGATATTGATCAAATGTGGATTTATTCATTTTGATTTAAAATTATTGCTGAATTTGACTTGGATCGGTAAACATAATTTCCCATTGATGTCCATCTAGATCAGCGAAACTATCATAATACATCCAACCATGGTCAACACTTTCTTTATAACGACTGGCACCGTTTTCTAAAGCATTTTTAACTAATTGATCTACCAATTCACGGCTCTTCACTTCAATTGCCACCAAAACTTGTGTTGTTGAAGTATCAGCAATAGATCGGTTAGTGAAGGTGCTAAAAAACTCATGGCTAATTAACATCGAGTAAATTAGCCCCTCATTTAATACCAAGCATAGCGCTTTCTCATCCGAAAATTGCTCATTAAATGAAAAACCAAGCTTAGTCCAAAATTCCCTCGTCTTTTCGAGGTTTTTGATTGGAAGATTCACATAAATGGATTTTATTTTCATGGCTTTAAATGAATTGTTGTTTCAAATTACGCTATTTTATTTATGTGAATGGGAATTTAATTCCAAAACCATCAGGAGCTAATTCTTTAAAATTAATTAATACTGTTGCTTATTAGAATGCTATTTGCATTTTTTGATACGTAATTATTTTATATTTTTTATACGTAATATTCTGTATAAATTATTTCTTACAATATTTTTATACCTTTTTTGATTGCCTTCTACCTTCAGTATTCACATGTTTTTTCAGAATTCTTTGTCCCTCTTTTTTTACTTCCGCCGTTTTTCTGAGGCTCCAGACTAAATCGCTTGCAGCTTTGCGACTAGTTTCAATATCTACAATGGGCTTGGGATAATCTTGATCAATTAGTACTCCATAAAGATTTTGTTCAATCAGGCTCATCTTCCAAGGTTCATGAACTAGGGTAGGGGGCACGTTTTTCAATTCAGGAATCCATGTTTTAATAAATACCCCATCTTCATCATGTTCTTGTGAGTTTTTTATGGGATTATAAATCCGGATGGTATTGATGCCCGTTACGCCAGATTGCATTTGCAATTGAGGGTAATGAATTCCCGGTTCATAATCTAGAAATTGACGAGCAAGGAAATGCAATTCGCGCCAATCTTGCCATAGATTAAAGACAAAAAAGGAGACTACCATAGCACGCATTCTAAAATTGAGGTATCCTGTGGCGACTACACAGCGCATGCATGCATCCACAATTGGGACTCCAGTTTTGCCTGTTTGCCATGCTAAAATAAAAGTCTCATTTCTGGGCTTTACCATTATGTCATAAGCCTTATTTACGTTCTCAAACTCCATACTGCACTCATCTTCAAACTTTTGCATGAAATGGCAATGCCAATGTAGGCGAGAGATGAAATTGGAAAGTGCTCTTTTATTTTCTGATTTCTGATAATGTTGAACTGTAAATTGATAGACCATCCGCATGCTGATGTTGCCATAGCTGAGGTAGGGTGAAATGCGGCTGCAAGATTTACGGCTTAAAGCAGGTTTGGAGATATGCTTAGAATAATTCTGGTATCGATCTTTTAAAAAACTTTGTAAATAGCGCCATGCCATGGATTCGCCACCTACTTGAAATGACTTATTTTCGGTGCTTATTTCTGGATTTAGCGCCGGACCTTTGAGAGATTCATGCAAAGTAGGATCTAATGCTAAAAAATTCCAGGTGCTTTCATCAATTAATTTGGGAGCGGCTTCCATGTGCTGCTTCCATAATTTTTCCCAATTCCTCCTAGATTTCAATTTTCTTACAACCCCATTGTGCTGGTATTCGGTCCATTGAATATTATTTTTCTGGCAAAATTTTTGAATCGCCAAATCCCGATCATAGGTTAATTTATTTCCAATCTCTTGATGCGAAAAAATATTTTTAATGTTGTAATGTACATTGATAGCTTCAAATACGGGAATTGCTTCCTGGTGAAAAACAGCGATTTGAGTGTTTAAGTCACTCAATTTGGCTTGCATTTCTTGTAAAGATTGATGCACAAATCGCCAATGCCTTACATCACTATCTTCAAAATGCATGACACTAGGTTCGAAGCAATAAATTAAAAGTATCGGGAGCTTTTGTTTTTGTGCGTAGAAAAGTGGCTCATGGTCGGTAAAGCGCAAATCTCTTTTGAACCATACAATGGCAATATCTTGCTTTTCTATGTTTTTCAATTGTGTTTTAATAAAATTCAGGTAAATGAGATTATGTAAAATTACTCTGATTTTTGGTTGAAGTGGACTATTTATTGTGAATAAAACTAATTTGAGTGTAATATTTCGTCTTTTTTATTCTAGACGATATTTAGGAGCGTTGGGGGGATATTATTGATTTAGATTTTTTTAATTTCAAGCTCGGATTTATGAAAATAATAGCCATAAACTTTCTTGGTGCAGTTTTTAGATTAAAGAACTAGCCTTATGGCTTAATTTTAGTTCAGATTGATTTAAGCTATAATTTTAAAAATTTAATTGAGCTTGAATTCTTAGTAAACTACCCTCTTGTAGATTATTGCGCCTTGAAAAATCTTCATACCTTCTTTCT